>NZ_JAAGPL010000075.1:0-39318 GCF_017104785.1 Burkholderia sp. Ac-20353
TGGAGCCGCGACCGGTCCGACGCGCGGCGGGCCTCGCGGCCCGCGCCGGCGGGTACTGCCTTGCGTTACGAGACTGTCCTTGCGGACAGCGTTCGAGCGGGATTCGAACCCGCTACCCGTCGGTTTGTGGCCGACTGCTCTTCCTGAATGAGCTATCGAACAGGTGGACGCCCCGGGAATCGAACCCGGACGAGGCGCTCCACGCGCGCCCAGTGCCTTCGTCTGTCCATGGCGGCATGCGCGGCCGCGACGAACGGGGTTCGGCGGCCGCGCACCAGCAAGGCTTGCGAACCTTGGCTCGCGGGCCAGCGGGACATCCGGCGCTTTCTATTCAGCGAGGAGCGTGCCAGCGGCTCGTCCATGTGCCGATAAATTTTTCAACCCATTGATATTGAAAAGAAATGTTTGTTCGAGGACGGGGTTATTCGGGTCCGGTGTGCGCTGAAGAATGACCAAAATCTGATACGATCGGATCACTGTTTATAAATCTGGATAAACATGCGCAAGACCGTCGCGATCGGCTTCCTTGGCATCGTGCTCGACCAGGGCGGCCGCGCACCGCGCCGCTGGCGCAAGTGGCGGCCGACGATGTCATTGTGCGAGCAGCCGGACCTGCCGATCGACCGGCTCGAACTGCTGCATCCGCCGAGCTACGAGCGCCTTGCGAACCGCGTGAAGGAGGATCTCGCGCAGGTGTCGCCGCACACCGACGTTCGGCTCACGCCGATCGCGATCCACGATCCGTGGGATTTCGAGGAGGTCTACGCGACGCTGCACGATTACGCGCGTGCGTATCCGTTCGACCTCGACCACGAGGATTACCTGATCCACATCACGACCGGCACGCACGTCGCGCAGATCTGCTGGTTCCTGCTCGCGGAGGCGCGCTACCTGCCCGCGCGGCTCGTGCAGACCGGGCCGCCGCAGCGAACCGACGAGGGGCCGAGCGGGCCCGGCACGGTGTCGGTGATCGATCTCGACCTGTCGCGCTACAACCGGATCGCACAGCGCTTCACGCGCGAGCGCGACGAGACGGTGTCGTTCCTGAAGGCCGGCATCGCGACGCGCAACGCGCGCTTCAATGCGCTGATCGAGCAGCTCGAACGCGTGGCCGTGCGCTCGCGCGCGCCGATGCTGCTCGTCGGGCCGACCGGCGCCGGCAAGTCGTTCCTCGCGAAGCGCGTGTACGAGCTGAAGCGCGGCCGTCATCGGCTCGCCGGGCCGTTCATCGAGATCAATTGCGCGACGCTGCGCGGCGATGCGGCGATGTCGACGCTGTTCGGTCACGTGAAGGGTGCGTTCACCGGCGCGCAGAGCGCGCGCGCGGGGCTGCTGCGTGCGGCGGACGGCGGGCTGCTGTTTCTCGACGAGATCGGGGAACTGGGGCTCGACGAACAGGCGATGCTGCTGAAGGCGATCGAGGAGAAGCGGTTCCTGCCGGTCGGCGCGGACGTCGAGGCAACCAGCGACTTCGAGCTGATCGCGGGCACGCACCGCGACCTGCGGCAGATGGTGGCGGCCGGCACGTTCCGCGAGGACTTGTATGCGCGGATCAACCTGTGGACCTATGAGCTGCCGGGGCTCGCCGAGCGGCGTGAGGACATCGAGCCGAACCTCGATTTCGAGCTCGACCGCTTCGGCCGCGAGCAGGGTGAACAGGTGCGGTTCAACGTCGAGGCGAAGCGGCGCTACCTCGCGTTCGCGGCGTCGCCGCGCGCGGCCTGGGCCGGCAATTTCCGCGAGCTGTCGGCGTCGGTCACGCGGATGGCGACGCTCGCCGATGCGGGGCGTATCACCGACGCGATTGCCGAACAGGAAGTCGAGCGGCTCGCGCGCACGTGGTCGGCAGCGGACGATACGAGCACGTCGGGCGAGCTGGTCGATGCGGCGCTGGGCATGCGTGCGGCGGAACTCGACCTGTTCGATCGCGTGCAGCTCGAACGCGTGCTCGACGTGTGTCGCGTGTCGGCGAGCTTGTCGGAGGCGGGGCGCACGCTGTTCGCGGTGTCACGGCAGGGCAAGAAGCAGCCGAACGACGCGGACCGGCTGCGCAAGTATCTCGCGCGGTTCGGGCTGGACTGGGACGGGGTGCGGCAGGCGCTGGACGGCACGCGGTAAGCGATATCGCGCGCACCGTTTCGGCGTTTACCGCTGCTGCGTGGCCACCTTCAACCCGAGCGAAATGAAGATCACGCCGACGATCTTGCCTTGCCAGCGCGTGAGCCACGACAGGCGCTTCACGAGGCGGCCGAGCGGGCGGATCGACAGCGCGATCAGCGTCGTATAGAGCGAACTGAGCACGACGAAGATCAGCCCGAGCACCGCGAACTGCACGAACGCCGGGCCGCGTTCCGGGTGCACGAACTGCGGCATGAACGCGAGGAAGAACAGCGCGGTCTTCGGGTTCAGCACTTCGGCGGGGATTGCCTGCAGGTAGGCCGTGAGTGGCGTGACGGACGACACCTTCGGCAGCGACGGATCGGACGGCTTGTCGAGCAGCGCGCGCACGCCGAGATAGATCAGGTAGGCGGCGCCGATCAGCTTGACGATGTTGAACGCGAGCGCCGACGTCATCAGCAGCGCGGACAGCCCGACCGCCGCGAACAGCGTATGGATGAAATCGCCGCTCGCGATGCCGAGGCCGGTCAGGATGCCGGTCTTGCGGCCGGCCTGCACGGTACGGCTCAGCACGAGCAGCACGGCAGGGCCGGGGATCAGGAACAGGCCCAGCACGACGGCGATGAAGGTGGTCAGCGTGGTCGGATCGAACATGGCGGCTCCGGTTGTGCGGCGGATCGGGGCATTGTAGTCGGTCCTGCGCGGGCCCGCAGGCGCCGATCCGGCCGCGCGGGCCGCTTTCTGGTATAAGCACGGGACGACACGCCGAACCGGATCACGCGTCGCGCGCCGGTTCCTTCACTGCTTACCGTCACATGTCCAACCTGCCCCGTGTCGTCGGCGCCGACCCGTCGTCGCTCGCCGACGTCGATCACGTTCCGCGTCCGCTCGTGCTGTTCGGCGGCTCGATCGTCGAGCCTGAGTGGCAGTTCGAACCGCACAGCCATCGCAAGGCGCAACTGCTCTATACGTTGAGCGGCGTCATCTATTGCGAGATCGACGGCGGCGTCTGGAGCGCGCCGCCGCAATGCATGGTGTGGATTCCGGGCGACGTACTGCATTCGGCGCGCGGCTCGGCCGGCGCGTCGTTCTACTGCGTGCTGGTCGATCCCGATGCCGCGCTCGATCTCCCCGCGCGCTGCTGCACGCTCGGGGTGTCGCCGCTGCTGCGCGAACTGCTGCTGAAGGCGGCCGGATTCCCGAACCTGTACGACGTCGGCGGGCCACAGGGGCGCCTGATGGCGACGCTGCTCGATGAGCTGGTGTCCGCGCCGGTCGAGGATCTGTACCTGCCGATGCCGGCCGACCGCCGGCTGCGCAAGCTGGTCGACCACCTGCTCGCCGATCCGGCCGACAAGTCGCCGCTCGGCGAGCTCGCACGGCAGGCCGGCATCAGCGAGCGCAGCCTGACGCGCCTCGCGGCGAAGGAGCTCGGGATGAGCCTCGGCGACTGGCGCCGGCGGCTGCACGTCGCGCTGTCGCTGCAGATGCTGACGGCGGGCCGCCGCGTGCACGAGGTCGCCATCGACCTCGGCTACGAGAGCGCGAGCAGTTTCGTGACGATGTTCCGCAAAGCGACCGGCAAGTCGCCGATGCGATACCTGACGGACCGGCGGCGCTGAATGCATCGTGGCCAAATTGAAAAAGCGCTTGGCCGGCGCGAAACATGACGCGCCCGGGTCTGCTCTCTAGAATGAGAATCGTTCTTGTCTGGAGATCGACATGCAGATCGTCACAACTGAATTCCCGTTTGTCTGGATGCATTACACGCGCTCGCGGCAGAGCGATCCCATGGCCATGCTCGCCGAACTCGACGCGCTGCTGGCGCGACGCGAGCGCTTCGTGATCCTGACCGACGACGTGCCGGCCGCCGGGAATCGCGAGTCCGAGGATCACGAGGTGCGCAAGCAGCTCACGCTGTGGAGCAAGGCCAACCGTGCGCGGTCGCGCGAATGGATTCCCGCGATGATCGCGATAGAGCCCGACGTGCAATTGCGAGCGGCGATCGCTGCGTTTGCCGACACGTTCGAGAAGGTCTGGGGCTATCCGCTGAACGTGGCGGAGAATCGCGACGACGCGCTTGCACAGGCGCGGCAACTGCTCGCCGAACCGGCGCGCGGCGCCGGGACGGCGAACGGCTGAACCGTCGCGCCGGCGCATCGTTGCGCGCGCCGGCGCGGCCTTCCTTGATACGCCGGCGCGGCGCGTGCGAGCGCGTCGCGGCCGGCGGCAACCCGGAAGGATATCCCCGTGGACAATCCGATTCGCGCGATGCGCATCTACACGCGCATCGTCGAGATGAACAGCTTCACGCGCGCAGCGCAGTCGCTCGGCATTTCGCGCGCGACTGCGACCCGGACCGTGCAGGAGCTCGAAGCGGCGCTCGGCACGCCGCTGCTGATCCGCACGACCCGCGCGCTGCGCACGACGCCGGAAGGCGAAGCGTATTACACGCGCTGCCAACAGATCACGGTGGACGTCGACGAGCTCGAGGCCAGCATCCGGCATGCCGCGCGGCACCCGAGCGGGCCGCTGCGCGTCGAGCTGCCGGGCTCGGTGGCGGAGGCGATCGTGCTGCCGGCGCTGGGCGCGTTTCATGCACGGCATCCCGATCTGGCGCTCGCGATCGGCGTATCGGGCCGCGCGGCCGATCTCGTCGGCAATGCCGTCGACTGCAGCATCCGGCTCGGCGCGCTGCCCGATTCGTCGCTGGTCGCGCGCCTGCTCGGCACGCTCGAGCGCGTGACCTGCGCGAGCCCCGCGTACCTCGAATGCCATGGCATGCCGCGCACGCTCGACGAGCTCGCCGCGCATCGCGCGGTCAACGGGCCGACGGTCGCGAGCCATCGCCTGGCCGAATTCGATTTCACGATCGACGGCCGCGTGCGCAAGGTCAGGCTGGACGCGGGCGTCAGCGTGCACGACGAACACGCGTATCTGACGTGCGGGGTGCATGGGCTCGGCCTGATTCAGCCGTCCCGCATCGTCGCGCAGCCGCTGCTCGATGCGGGACGGCTGCGGGAGGTGCTGCCGCAATGGAAACCGACGGCGGCGCCCGTGTCGGCCGTCTATATGAAGCGCAGGCATGTGTCGCCCGGCGTGCGCGCGTTCGTCGACTGGCTCGCGCAACGGTTCGACGAGCTCGCGCGGGATCGCGCCGGCATGTTCGCCGCGAAAGCGTGGCAGCCGGCACCGGTCGTGCCGGACAGCGCCAGGAAGCCGGACGTCGTGCGGATGGCGGTGGAGAGGCTTGCCTCGCGGCGCGCGCCCGTCGCTTGCGCTGCGCGCGCCGATGCCGACGATGCGCAGCCCGCGGCGCTGGCTGACGCGACCTGAAACCGCATGCATCGGCAGAGGGGGCGCGTGGCGACCGACGGCCCGATGTGGCAGTCGACTACGCCGTTCGCAACCGGCCGAGCTCGGCCGCGAGAAAATCGACGAACGTGCGAATTCGCGTGGACATCTGATGGCGCTGCGCATAGACCGCATAGATGTCCGCGCCCGGCGTTTCGTAGTCGGGCAGCACGACGACGAGGCGGCCGTCGGCGAGATAGTCGTCGATGTCCCATTCCGCGCGCATCAGGACCCCGTGCCCGTCGAGCGCCCATTTGACGGCGATTTCCCCGTCGTTGGTGGTCAGGTTGCCGTTGATGCGCACCGCTTCGGTCTTGCGCGCCGCGCCGCGGCCGCTCGTCAACCGCCACACCCCGTAACTTTCATCGCCCTGCCGGATGCCGATGCAGTTGTGTTGCGTCAGGTCGCGCGGCGTGGCCGGCGTGCCGTGCTTCGCGAGGTACGCGGGCGCCGCGCACAGCAGCCGGCGGTTCGGCGCGAGCCGCCGCGCGACGACCCGCGTATCAGGCGGCTCGCCGAAGCGGATACAGACGTCGAATGCGTCGTCGGTGAGCGGCGGCGGCATCACCGACAGCTGCAATTGCACCGCGACCTCCGGATAGCGCGCGACAAAGCGCGAGATCGCCGGCCCGACGTGGCTGCGCCCGAAGCCGAGCGTCGCGTTCACGCGCAGCAGCCCCTTCGGCGTTTGCTTCGCATTGCCGAGCAGCTCGCCGAGCTCGCCCACCTGGTCGAGGATCCGGCGCGCGTATTCCAGGTAAACCTCGCCCTCGGGCGTCAACATCATCCGCCGCGTCGTGCGGTTCACGAGTGTCACGCCCGCGCGCTGCTCCATCAGCGTGAGTCGCTTGCTGACGGCCGCCGCGGTAAGCCCGAGCTCGCGCGCGGCGGCGCTCAGGCTGCCCGACGCGGCGAGCGTCGAAAAGAAGCCGAGATCGGCCGGCTGGACCGCATCCACCATCGGTTCACTTGTGAATTCAGGTTAAAGATGCTTTGAGTTTAGCACCGGTTACGGCGCTCGAAGTTGAGTACAGTGCGCTCACGATCACGCTCATTCGAGGATGGACACATGAAGACGTACCGCATCGCAACGATTCCCGGCGACGGCATCGGCAAGGAGGTCGTGCCGGCCGGCACGCAGGTGCTGGAAGCGCTCGCGCGCGGCAGCCGGCGGTTCGCGTTCGAGTTCGAGAATTTCGACTGGGGCGCCGACTACTACCGCGAGCACGGCGTGATGATGCCCGCCGACGGCCTCGCTGCGCTGCGCGGCAAGGACGCGATCCTGTTCGGTTCGGCCGGCGATCCGGACGTGCCCGACCACGTCACGCTGTGGGGCCTGCGCCTGAAGATCTGCCAGGGCCTCGACCAGTACGCGAACGTGCGCCCGACGCGCATCCTGCCCGGCATCGACGCGCCGCTGAAGCGCTGCAAGCCGGCGGACCTCGACTGGGTGATCGTCCGCGAGAACTCGGAAGGCGAGTATTCGGGCGTTGGCGGCCGCGTGCACCAGGGCCATTCGCTGGAGATCGCGACCGATGTGTCGATCCTCACGCGCGCCGGCGTCGAACGCATCATGCGCTTCGCGTTCCGGCTCGCGCAGTCGCGGCCGCGCAAGCTGCTGACGGTGATCACGAAGAGCAACGCGCAGCGTCACGCGATGGTGATGTGGGACGAGATCGCGAAAGAGGTCGCGCAGGAATTCCCCGACGTGAAGTGGGACAAGGAACTCGTCGATGCGGCCACCGCGCGGATGGTCAATCGTCCGGCGACGCTCGACACGATCGTCGCGACGAACCTGCACGCGGATATCCTGAGCGATCTCGCGGCCGCGCTCGCAGGCAGCCTCGGCATCGCACCGACCGGCAACATCGACCCGGAGCGCCGCTATCCGTCGATGTTCGAGCCGATCCACGGTTCCGCGTTCGACATCATGGGCAAGGGGCTCGCGAATCCGATCGGTACGTTCTGGTCGGTCGTGATGCTGCTCGAGCATCTCGGCGAAACGGAAGCGGCCGCGCACGTGATGCACGCGATCGAAGCCGTCACGGCCGATCCGTCGCTGCACACGCGTGATCTCGGCGGCAACGCCACGACCGCGCAGGTGACGGCGGCGGTGTGCGAGCGCGTCGCGAGCGCGGTGGTGGCGGCCTGACATAGAGGTTGGCAGTGCGAAGCGTCTAGCGTTTCGATGCATCGGTGACAGCACATACAGACAGAGCACAGCTCGACCTCGAAGGAGGAGACACATGCAGGCCAACCTGGAATCCCGCGTCGCACGGAAACTGATGGCGCGCATCATTCCGTTCGTGATGCTGCTGTACTTCGTCAGCTTTCTGGACCGGGTCAACGTCGGCTTCGCCGCGATGACGATGAACCACGCGATCGGCCTGTCGCCGACCGCGTTCGGGCTCGGCGGCGGACTGTTCTTCGTCGGCTACTTCCTGTTCGAAGTGCCGTCCAACCTGATCCTGCATCGCGTCGGCGCGCGGATCTGGATCGCGCGCGTGATGATCACGTGGGGCCTCGTGTCGGCCGTGTCCGCGTTCGCGGCCGGCCCGACGAGCTTCTATGTGCTGCGCTTCCTGCTCGGCGTCGCCGAGGCGGGCTTCTTTCCCGGCATCATCCTGTACCTGAGCCTGTGGTTCCCCGCGAAGCAGCGCGCGGTGGCCGCCGCGTGGTTCATGGCGGCCGCGCCGATCTCGACCGCGATCGGTTCGCCGCTGTCGGGCGCGATCATGCAGCTGCCGCCGATGTTCGGGCTCGCGGACTGGCAGATGCTGTACCTCCTCGAGGCGCTGCCGGCGATCGTGCTCGGCTTCGTCGTGCTGAAGCGCCTGACCGATGCGCCGTCGCAGGCGGCGTGGCTGCAACCGGACGAGCGCGACTGGCTGATCGCGAAGCTGAAGGCCGAAGCCGATGCGCGGCATGCGCATGCGGGGCACACAGCGGGTGCGTGGCAGGCGCTGCGCGACCCGCGCGTGCTGGCGCTCGCGCTGATCTACTTCGGCACGTCGGCGGGGTTGTATACGCTCGGCCTGTGGGCGCCGCTGATGGTCCGGCAGTTCGGCTTCAGCGCGTTGCAGACGGGCTTGCTCACCGGGATTCCGAGCGTCGCGGCGGTCGTCGCGATGATCGCCTGGGCGCGGCACTCGGATCGCACCGACGAGCGCACGTGGCACGTCGTGATTCCGTGCGTGCTAGCGTGCATCGGCTTCATCTTCGCGGGGCAGGCGAGCACCGCGCTGCTGACCGTGCTCGCGCTCGTCGTCGTCAACATCGGCATCAGCGCGGCGAAGGCGCCGCTGTGGGCGATGCCGAGCATGTTCCTGTCGGGGGCCGGCGCGGCCGCGGGGATCGCGATGATCAACTCGATCGGCAACCTCGGCGGGTTCGTCGGGCCGTTCGCGATCGGCTGGCTGAAGAGCGTGACGGGCGGGTATGCGGCGGGGCTGTACGTCGTCGCGGGGACGCTCGCGCTGTCGGCTGTCATGACGCTGCTGCTGAGCCGCAAGGCGTCGCAGCAGGAGATCGTGTCGGGGGTGCGGCATCATCAGTGATGCCGGCGCGCGTCGCAGCATTTTGCCCGGGAGTGGGTCGACGCGTGGAACGCACACGATCTCGATCGCATCCTTTCGCATTACGACGACGCGTTCGAAATGCATTCGCCGATGATCGCCCGGATCGCGGAAGAGCCGAGCGGATGTCTGCGCGGCAAGGACGCGGTCGGCGCGTACTGGTCGAAGGCGCTGCAACTCATTCCGGATCTGCGTTTCGAGCTCGTCTCGGTGCTGGTGGGTGTGCGCAGCATCGCCATTCATTATCTGGGCGCGAATGGGCGGCCTGCGGTGGAGGTCTTTCACTTCGGCGCCGATCAGCGCGTGCTGAAGGCATTCGCTCACTACGCCGCCTGAGCGGCCGCCCGGATACAGTCAGACGCGCAATCGCGCATCCGTTGCATGCGTTGTTGACCTTCGCGCGCCGCTTCGGGCGCGTCAAGGTCGTTACCGTCGATGAAACGCGCGTCGGGCAACACACGCGCGAGCGCAACGCCGATCATTGGCATCAACGGCGGCGTCAGCCGCTTACGATCCCCACACCTGCATTTCGTCGAGCGAGTAGCCCCACGGCGTCGCGCGCTTCGTGCCGTACATCCGCACGTAGCGGCCGCGGCCGTTGAGGTTCGGCAGCGTCACGTGGCCCCACGCGACGCCGTTACTCGTCGAGTAGAGGGTCGTCCAGTTCACGTTGTCGTTCGACGTCTGGATCTGATAGACGAGCGCGCCGGCGTCCCAGTAGAGATCGACGTGATCGATGGTCTTCACGGCGCCGAGATCGACGGATAGCCATTGCGGATCGACGCCGGTGCCTTCCGGCGAATCCCAGCGTGTGCTGGTGGTGTTGCCGTCGAACGCCTTGTCCGCTGTCAGCGACGCGTTGTAGCTGGCCGACGCGGCCGCCGGATGCCCTTGCGACAGCAGCGTGATCTGCTTCGCGGCCGGGCCGCCGTAGTAGCTCGAGCCGAGCTTGGCCTTCGTCGTGTCGGCGTTCACGCCGAACTGCGACAGGCTCCAGCGCTGGCCGGTCGTGATGTCGCCCACGTAGAGCTGATAGCCGCCGGCGGTCGTCGACGAGAAGAACAGGTAGTTCGTGCCGCTGACCGGCGCCGGATCGGAGTTGTTGCTGATGCAGTCGTTGATCGGCAACTGGTTCGGTGTCGACGCCGGGTCGGCCGTCTTCGCATAGATCTGGTCGAGCTGGCTCGTGTCCTTCCAGCGCGCATAGAACACCGTACCGTCCGCGCGCACGATCGGATAGTAGGTCTGCAGTCCTGACGGATGGTCGAACACGGCCGTCACGCCGGTCGCGATCGTGCGCTTCATCAGGCCCATGTTCGCGCCGGTGCCGGTTGCGTAGTAGACGGCGCTGGCGTCCGGCGCGAGAAACGGCATCGAGTATTCGGCGCCGGCCGGCGCGTGCGTCAGGCTCACGACCGACGTGAACACCGGGCCTGCGCTCGTATACGACAGCGTGGCCTGCTTGACGTCGCCGTTCTGCTTGAACACGAGGGTCTTGCCGTCCGCGCTGAACTTCGGGTCTTCGTTGCGGGTGGCGCCCGTGCTGTTCGTCATGTTGACCGGCGCTTTGCTGCTGCCGAGCTGATACATGAACACGTTCCACGCACCGTTGCTGATGCCCATGAACGCGATCCATGTGCCATCGGGGCTGAACACCGCATTCATCGGATCGGTGATGCCCCATGCGCTCTTGCTCAACTGGGTCAGCGTGCGCGCCGAGAAGTCGTACAGGAACAGCTGGCTCGTGCCGTCACCGTAGGACACATAGCTGTGATAGACGAGCTTGCCCGTCAGCGCGCTCGGAAACGACGCGTCGGGCTGGGCCGGCGGATCGGAGATGCAGGCTGCGTTGGCGACATTGCCGAACAGGGTGAGGGCGAGACCGGCCACCAGGCTCACGACGATGGATTTCGCTTTCACGATTAGTCATCCGTAATAATTCGGCGTGTGGGTAGGCAGGATGTCCGAACGTGTCTTCGCGTGTTACGCCGATCGATGCCGCATGACCGAACGCGGCCATCGTTGCCGCGTTCGCCGGTAATCCTCGATGAACCTGACGGAAGCCTGCGGCCATGTCCTTGGCAGCCGCCAACCGAAACCTTCCGGATCTGTATCGCTACCAGTGTGAAGTAACCGTGCGCGCGTCGATTGGGCGATTAGAGGCCGTTCGTGACGGCATCTCGCCGAATCGGCTCGCAAGCGGTAAATACTGCCGAAAAATGCGGTGCGACGACCGGTCTTGAAGCGACGTCCGACGGTGATCGGAGCCGACATTCGGCGGCGGAAGGAAAAAAGGGGAGGAGAGACCGGCAGGCTGCGCGCGCAACGAACACGCGCGCAGCCTGCCCGGCGCGGGCAGCGCATGACCTGCGCCGCCCGGCCGTGGGGAAAGACGGCTTACTTGTCGCCGTCGTCCTTGATTTGCGGCAGCGCCGACGATTCACCCGGCGTCAGCAGCCCGACCTGCGTGTACACGCGCAGCTTGTCGCGCGTATCGGTGATGTCGAGGTTGCGCATCGTGAGCTGGCCGATCCGGTCGCGCGGCGAGAACGTCGACGCGACCTTCTCCATCGACAGGCGTTCCGGCTGGTACGTGAGGTTCGGCGACTTCGTGCTCAGGATCGAGTAGTCATTGCCGCGGCGCAGTTCGATCTTTACTTCGCCGGTGATCGCGCGCGCGACCCAGCGTTGCGCCGTTTCGCGCAGCATGATCGCCTGCGGATCGAACCAGCGGCCCTGGTACAGCAGGCGGCCGAGGCGGCGGCCGTTCTCGCGGTACTGCTCGATCGTGTCTTCGTTGTGGATGCCCGTGACGAGACGCTCATAAGCAATGTACAGCAGCGCGAGGCCCGGGGCTTCGTAGATGCCGCGGCTCTTCGCCTCGATGATGCGGTTCTCGATCTGGTCGCTCATGCCGAGGCCGTGGCGGCCGCCGATGCGGTTCGCTTCGAGCAGCAGCTCGACCTGATCCTTGAACTCGACGCCGTTCAGCGCGACCGGCTGGCCGGCCTCGAAGCGCACCGTCACTTCTTCGGCGGCGATCTTCACGTCGTCGCGCCAGAACGCGACGCCCATGATCGGGTTCACGATCTTGATGCCGCTCTCGAGGCTTTCCAGATCCTTCGCCTCGTGCGTCGCGCCGAGCAGGTTCGAGTCGGTCGAATACGCCTTCTCGGCCGACATCTTGTATGCGAAGCCCGCCTGGCGCATGAATTCGGACATTTCCGAGCGGCCGCCGAGTTCGTCGATGAACGTCTGGTCGAGCCACGGCTTGTAGATCTTCAGGTCCGGGTTCACGAGCAGGCCGTAGCGGTAGAAGCGCTCGATGTCGTTGCCCTTGTACGTGCTGCCGTCGCCCCAGATGTTGACGCCGTCTTCCTTCATCGCGGCGACCAGCATCGTGCCCGTGACGGCGCGGCCGATCGGCGTCGTGTTGAAGTACGTGACGCCGGCCGTCGTGATGTGGAACGCGCCGCTCTGCAGCGCCGCGATGCCTTCGGCTACGAGCTGCGCGCGGCAGTCGATCAGGCGCGCACCGGCTGCGCCGTATTCCATCGCGCGCTTCGGGATCGAATCGTAGTCGTCTTCGTCGGGCTGGCCGAGGTTCGCCGTGTATGCGTACGGGACGGCGCCCTTGAGTTTCATCCAGTGCAGCGCGGCGCTGGTGTCCAGGCCGCCGGAGAAGGCGATACCAACCTTCTGGCCGGTCGGGAGGCTTTCGAGAATCGTGCTCATAGGAATTACCGTGGATTGAAGTCCGGGAGGGATCGTATTTCGCGGAATATGCGAGTATCGGCTGTCCGGGAAGTTGGGGCAAGGGTTGATTTCGGCCCGGCGGCCACGTGCCGGGCCGCCGGGCGGGCTTGCGGGCCGGTTGGCGAGCGCAGGCGGCGGCCGATTTTCGGCTGACGAATCGACTGCGTCATGAAATTGAAAGCTTGTCGGCGCCCAATCGGCCCGTACCGCCGGCCCATATATATTGCTGGACGTCCTGCCCTCGGCTCGTCCACCTCGGTCGCACCAAACGGGTGCATCCGCACCCGCGCACGCCGGCGCTCAAACCCTCAAATATTCCACGACCGCGCAGAATCCAGCAGCCGCTCGCGCAACTGGTCGACTTCGCCGGCGAGTTTCGCCGAAATCGACACATACCCCGAAAGTTGCGGCGGCGGTGCGTGCTGCGGCACGTCCTGACGCCGTCGCGTTCCACTGAGCCGGCTCGGCGTGCCGAACTTCAGCGCACGGCTCGCGCCGACGAGCGTGTCGCGGATGTTCCGGTGCGTCGCCTTCATCGCGACGCGCAGGTATTCGCGGGCGGCCGTGTCGTCGCGGGCCGGCAGCACGCTCGCGAGGATTTCGAGGTAGCTGATGCACAGCCGCAGGCTGCGCTGGATCGCCTCGAGCTGCGCCATCGAGATCTCGCGTTCCTTCGACACGGACGGCATCAGCGACCGCAATTGCACGAGCAACGCGTTCAGCGCGGCCATGTCCTTCAGGTGCGTGTCGTCGCTGACGTGGCGGTCGCCGGCGATCCGCGCGTGCACGGCGGCGCAGCCGCGCAGCGCGTCGGCGAGCTTGTAGCGCCACGAATAGGTTGCGTACAGCGGCAGCGCGAACGAGAACGCGAGCGCGATCGCGATGCCGGTCAGCACGTTCACCGCGCGCCACAGCCCGTCGACGATCTCGTTGTCGCCGTGTCCGGCGACGATCACCATCGTGATCGCCGACAGCAGCGCGATATAACCGGCCTTGCCGATCGCGTGATATGCGCAGACGCCGCACGCGATCGCCATCACCGCGTAGATCGCGAGCGGCGCGTGCACGGCCGAGTGCAGCACGATCAGCAGCAGCCCGGCGAGCGCGCCGATCGACGTGCCGAGCGCGCGCTCGGCTGCCTTCTTGCGGATGTTGCCGTGATGCTGCAGGCCGCCGACGACGATCAGCACGGTGATCGTCGACCATTCGCCGTGCGGCATCCGCAGGCCGGTGGACAGGCCGATCGACACGAGGATCGCGAGCGACACGCGCGCGGCGTGAATCAGTTTTGCGTGACGGTAGCGGCGATACGGGTCGAGCAGCGGGCGCAGCGCGCTACGGACGACGGTCGGCAGCCGGGTGAGGGGCGACGCGTTCATGCCGTTGCGCGCTCACGCATCGGCCTGGCACCGCCGGCCTCGCACACCCGGTTGCGGCCGCCGGATTTCGCGCGGTAGAGCGCCTCGTCGGCGAGCCTCAGCAGCGTTTCGGCGTTCATCGTGCGGTTGTCGGCGGTGGTCGCCGCGCCGATGCTGGCCGTCACGCACCCGTACGGGCTCTGCACATGCTCGATCCCGAGCCCGACGATCGCCCGCCGGATCGCCTCGGCGACGACCGTCGCGCCGTGCGCGTCGGTATCGGGCAGCGTAACGACGAATTCCTCGCCGCCGTAGCGCGCGACGTGATCGCCCTGGCGGCGCAGGCAGCGCGACGCGGTTTGCGCGACTTCGCGCAGCACGTCGTCGCCGGCCTGATGGCCGTAGTAGTCGTTGAACGCCTTGAAGTGATCGACGTCGACGAACAGCACGGACAGCGGCCGGCCGCTGCGGTTCGCGCGCCGGGCTTCCTTCGTGAGCACCATGTCGAACTTGCCGCGGTTGTCGAGGCCTGTCAGCGCATCGGTGTGCGCGAGACGGTACAGCTTCGACTCGGCGACCTGCCGGCGCCGCAGCTCGCGCGACAGCAGCAGCGACGCGCTGACGATGAACACGCTGAACAGGCCGACCAGCACGATCACCCAGATCGCGCGGTCGCGCCACGACGCGTAGATATCGCTCTCGGCGGGCGCGACGTTGACGATCAGCGGCAGGCCGTTCAGGTGCCGGTAGACGAAGATGCGGCGCACGCCGTCGATCGAGGCCGCGCCGGCCAGCGCGCCTTCACGGCGCTTCATCGCGCGCATGAACAGCGGCGAGTTGTGCAGGTCGAGGCCGACGATCGCCGGATCGAACGGCTGGCGGCACACGAGCGTGCCGTTGTCCTCGATGATTGCGGCCGTCCCGTGCTGGCCGACCGCGATGCCGTCGAGCAGCGCGCGGAAGTAGTCGATGCTCAGCGTGCCGACGACGATGCCGCCGAACGAGCCGTCCGGCCGGTTGACCCGGCGGCTGAGCGCGATCGTCAGCGCGCCGCCGCGCAGCCGGGACGCATACGGCCGGCTGATGAAAAGGCCTTGCACGCGGCCGTCCCGATGCGCGGCGAAATAGTCGCGGTCGGCGAAATTGCCGCGCCGCGCGGGCATCGCACGGGAATCGATGACGATATTGCCGGTGGCATCCATCACGAAAATCGAGCCGAGATAGGCGCCGCTCGCCGCCCGGTCGAACAGCATCCGGTGGCGCAGATGTTCGGGCAGCGCATTGAGTTCCGGATCGTTGATGCCGTCGACGACGTTTTGAAGGGACAAATCATACAGCTCGATATTCCGCGCGATGTCGCGCTCGATCAGCAGCATCAGGTTCCGCGCATTTTCGACGGCATGGCTGTATGCGTCGCGACGGGCCTCGATTAAAACCGACGCGCACAAACTCCAGCTGAACAGCACGAGCAGGAAGCCCGCGACGATCACGCCACGGGGCGACAGAATCCGCACGACCATTGACGAAATAGGGCGGCGCAACGCATCCAGCAGCGGGAAGTGCTTCATCCTGTTAGGGGAGGGAGCGGCGGAAATGCGTGCCTGATGACGATTCCGCACGGTAATTATTTCAAAATAATACGTATTATCTCGCGAATTTTAGCGGCCTGACTGCTTTGTCAAACCCATCGTGAATTTAAAACAGATCCGACCCGTTACGCAACGTTACAAAATCACTCGGATTCAGTTCGATATGTATCAGTCTTACAAGCCGTTTCATTTCGTCAGATTGTTGCTGGTGATTTTGACCGATTTTCGAGATTAATCGGCTTTTGTCGGTTCCGGACAGGATCACGGCCGCCCGGCGAGTGCCCGCGCCGGACGCTTTCGCGCGCCCAGTCTTGCGGGCGAATCAGGTAGAATCCGCGCTTCGCCGCAGGCGCCCGGCACGCGACGTGCCCGGAGCCGCCTCGAATGCAGGTCCGGGCGCACATCGTGCCCCAGTTTCGCGCCCCGATTTCGCGCGGACGCCGGCTCACCATGCTGCCGGCCCGCTCAACGTTCGTCTCGTCTTATGTCCGCACTTCCGAATTCCGACCGGCCCGGTTCGTCCGGCAATCCACCCAAGCTCCATCGCGCGCTGAAGGCGCGCCACCTGACGATGATCGCGATCGGCGGCTCGATCGGCACCGGCCTGTTCGTCGCGTCCGGCGCGTCGATCTCGCAGGCCGGCCCCGGCGGCGCGATGGTCGCGTACATGCTGATCGGCCTGATGGTCTACTTCCTGATGACGAGCCTCGGCGAGATGGCGGCCTTCATGCCGGTGTCGGGCTCGTTCGCGACCTACGGCGCGAAATACGTGGACGAAGGCTTCGGCTTCGCGCTCGGCTGGAACTACTGGTACAACTGGGCGGTGACGATCGCGGTCGAACTGGTCGCCGCGCAGCTCGTGATGCACTACTGGTTTCCGGACGTGCCGGGCGTGTGGTGGAGCGCGGCGTTCCTGGGCGTGATGTTCCTGCTCAACGCGCTCACCGTGCGCGGCTTCGGCGAGGCCGAGTACTGGTTCGCGCTGATCAAGGTCGTCACCGTGGTCGCGTTCATCGGCGTCGGCCTGCTGATGATCTTCGGCATTCTGAAGGGCGCGCCGGGCAACGGCTGGGGCAACCTGACGATCGGCGATGCGCCGTTCGCGGGCGGCCTGCCGGCGATGATGGGCGTCGCGATGATCGCGGGCTTCTCGTTCCAGGGCACCGAGCTGATCGGCGTCGCGGCCGGCGAATCGGAAAACCCGCGCACGACGATCCCGCGCGCGGTGCGCCAGGTGTTCTGGCGGATCCTGCTGTTTTACGTGCTCGCGATTTTCGTGATCGGCGTGCTGGTTCCTTACACCGACCCGAACCTGCTGAAGAGCGACGTGACCGACATCGGCGTGAGCCCGTTCACGCTCGTGTTCCGCCACGCGGGCCTCGCGTTCGCGGCCGGCGTGATGAACGCGGTGATCCTGACCGCCGTGCTGTCGGCCGGTAACTCGGGCATGTATGCGTCGACGCGGATGCTGTACAACCTCGCGACCGAAGGCCGCGCGCCGAAGCTGTTCGCAAAGCTGTCGCCGGGCGGCGTGCCGCGCAATGCGCTGTACGCGACGACCGCGGTCGGCGCGCTGTGCTTCCTGACGTCGCTCTACGGCGACAAGACGGTCTACATGTGGCTGTTGAACACGTCCGGGATGACGGGTTTCATCGCGTGGCTCGGCATTGCGGTCAGCCATTACCGGTTCCGCAAGGGCTACGTCGCGCAGGGCCATAGGCTCGACCAGCTCCCGTACGAATCGAAGTGGTTCCCGTTCGGCCCGCTGTTCGCGTTCGTGCTGTGCATCGTGATCGCGCTCGGCCAGGACTATCAGGCGTTCCTCGCGAACAAGATCGACTGGATCGGCGTGCTCGCGACCTACGTGGGCATCCCGCTGTTCTTCGTGGTGTGGGCCGGCTACCGGATCGTGAAAAAGTGCCGCTTCGTCCGCTACGACGAGATGGAGATCGCGCCGTGGTTGGCCGCGAGCCGGGAAGCGCAGCACGGGACGAAGGTGCAGCCGGTGTCGACACCGGAAACTGCCGCGTGACGCGTGCGGTACATGGGCACCGCATGCGAGCGATGAAACGGGAAGCCTTGCGCTGATGGGCTTCCAGGCGGTACAGGGCTGATAGCAGGGCGGAGACCAAAATCTCCGCCTTTTTTTGTGCCTTTCGGTCGAAAAATCTGACAAAAGTACAAGATTTCGTGCGCGTCGATTAGGGCGCTGGGCGATCTGCTCAAATAGCGCAATCGGCTGCTGCCATGCCTTCCTTCGGCTGCCCGTCGGAGAGCAAACATCCCGCTTGCGAAGAAGCTCCGCCACGTCGGCTGAAAAAATTTTAGTGAAAAATCAATGGGATACGGGCATTTCGAGATTAGCGTACCGAAAAGTACGCTAATCTCGACGCGTCAGCCCGAATTGAATGAGACGGTACCTTCACAGTCTGCAATCGGCGTTGGTGGGCACGGATCGATTCGTATTTTTCGTTTAAATTCAATTAGTTGAAATGATTTCGCGGTTAGCGTACAGTTTAGTACGCTAACTTATCGAGGGTGGTATGGCGGATTGGCGTTTTTATGGGCGACGCAGCACGTTGGACCAATTGCGCGGACTACTGAAGCAGCCTCGATGGTTCTTCTGCCGGATTCAGGGTCGCAGGCGCATTGGCAAGACGACGCTGTTGCGCGAACTGGCGCGCGACGAGGAAGCGCTTGCCGAGCGTCTCTTCTACGTGCAAATTCCAGACTCTGACCAGATAGACGTCTGCAGCCAGTTCCGGCGCGCACTGCAAGACAGTCTCTCAAATACCGTCCAGGCGCTGGCAAATGACGTGCACGACTTCGCGTCAATGGCGCGCGCAATCGCTACGATGAACCGCGCCGGCATCATCGTGGTTCTGGACGAATTCCAGTATTTCACTTCTCCACAGCTTGCCGCGTTCAACTCGTTCCTGCAGGCCGAGGTAGACGTCCTGCGCGAATCGAAAAGCGGCGGCCTCTTTGTGCTGGGGTCATTGCAATCCGAGATGAGCGCTCTGCTCGACGACCGGGCGGCTCCGCTGTACGGCAGACTGACCCATTCCTTTCGCCTCGACCACTGGGATTTCGAAGACCTGCTTACCGTGTACGGCGACCATGGCCTGGAAGACTCGTACCAGTGGCTCCTGTTGTGGGCCTACTTTGAGGGCGTACCGAAGTTTTACAGAGATGCCTACGGGCAAGGGCTTTTCGATGTTTCCCCTGACCAGCTGCGCAACGAGCTTCTTGTCCGCCTGTTCCTGAGCGAAGGCAGCCCGCTTTCGGAAGAAGCGGACACCTCGTTCCTGCGCGAGATGAAAGGACAATTGCTGTCCATCCTGCACTTCGTGGCAGAGCACCCGGGCACCGGCCACAACGAACTCGTAGCGAGCATGCAGTCACCGACCGACACGGGCCGTTCATTGGGCGCACAGCTCAAGAAACTGGTCGACAACTACGGGATGATCGACCGGCGTCACCCGGTATTCTCGGACAGTCGCAGCCGCAACGCCCGATACTACGTGACGGATAATTTCTTGCAGGCATGGATTGCGGTTGTCCGGCCCGCGCGGGATGCGGCGCGAATGCAACTTCGCGAGCGGGTGCTGGAAAAGGTAAAACCACGTAGCGAAACGCTCGAGGGTTTTGCGTTTGAGAAGCTCATCCGGCAGCTGCACGTCGAGTGTTCAAGAAAGGGCAAGGGCGACTTTCCCATCACATCGTTAGAGGTCGGTTTCTGGAACCGTGCTCGTTCAGTCGACCGACTTATCGAGCTTGACATCGTGGCATTGAACAGCGACGACAAGCGTGTGCGTTTCGGCTCCTGCAAACGAAGCGCAAGCGCGCACGATAACGGGGCGCTGGCCACCTTCGAGCATCACATAGCGGGATTCATGTCGACAGCGGAGGGCCGTAAGCTCACCGGCTGGGGCGTCGAAAAGGTGCTATTTTCGCCGACCTTTTCCAAGAAAGAGACACCCGGTCTCGAGAGGGCCGGATACCGTTGTCTTGATTTGAACGCCTACGCGCAGCTCTTCTGAGCGGCTTCCCTGAGCGACATCTGTTTTTTTTCACCGATCCCTTTCGGCATAGGGTCAAAGCCGGTTATATTTCCCGACCAATCCGGGCTGCTGGCTGGCAGGCGCGGCCCGCGCCGCCACCGGCCAGGCCGGCCACCGGTGCGCACGCGGCGCGCCAGGCAGCCGGCACCCGGTGTTTCAATCGCCCCGTCGGGACCGGCACGGCGCGCGGGGCGCGCAACCGAGAGGAATTCATGAGCGCATCACCTGCCGAGCGGACGGCCGAGCCCGTCTCCATCGTGCGAATCGAAGCTGCGATCAATGCGTGGCGCGAAGTGTACCCGCCGGCCCCGGACGGCGAGGACGGCTACGCGCTCGATGCCGGCAGCGACTGTCTCGCCGAACTCTACGGCGCGATGATTTGCTATCGGCAGACGAGCGTGCCGTTCGACACGCTGAGCGCCGACCAGCGCGACGCGCTGGTCGCGACCGAGGCGTAACACCGCGCCGACGGGCGCGGGCGATGCAACGGGAGGCCGGCCGCTTCCCGTTTTGCTGTTGCGCGCGGCGCCGGCCGGCATGGCCCGGATTCAAGTCCGCGCCGATTCTGCCGACAATTCGCGCATCACGACAACGGAGATTCTGCATGGATTCGAACAAGCGGCGGGCAACGCGGCTCGCGTCGCTGGCGGTGGCAGTGGCGGCGGGCGCGGCGTTCGCGCTGGCGGGATGCGCACCGGCGATACCGGTGCAGGACGCGCATCTCGTTGCATCGGCAAGCACCACGCCGGTCAAGGTCGTCAGGCAGGAAGCGACGGTGCGGCTGTCGACCGGCTACACGCGCGTGATTGCGGCGGGCTCGCAGTGGCGTGACGTCGGGTCGCTGCCTCAAGGTCGCGTGTTCAGGGCCGTAAACACGGTGTTCGCCATCGAGGGGCGCCAGGTGCACGAGGCTTACCTGGTGTTGAGTGGCGACGCGCTGGTGGGTTTCTACCTGCCTGGAGAGACGCACTTCTCTCCGCTCGATCCACCCGTACCACTTCAACTGGGAGACCATCAATGATCAAAATGTGCCGTGCGCTGCTGCTGGCCGGCAGTGTAGCGTTGCTCGCGAGCGGTTGCGCGTCCGGGCCGCAGTACAAGGAAATGGCGTCGTCGATTCCGACGCTGGCGTCGGACCATGGCCGGATCTACTTCCTCCGTTCCGGCTCCATGTTCGGCGCGGGACTGCAGCCGGAGATCAAGCTGAACGGGCAGGTCGTCGGGAAGTCGAAGCCGGGCGGTTTCTTCTATGTCGATGAGCCGGCTGGCCAGTACACGGTGTCGACCGCGACCGAAACGGAAAAGACGGTGTCGTTCGCGCTGGATGGGGGCGAGACGAAGTACGTGCGCACGTCCGTGGCGCTTGGCGTGCTCGTCGGCCGCGTCGTGCCGTCGCTCGAGGATTCGGGCACCGCGATGGCCGCGATTAGCGACCTGAAGTATGCACCCGCCGATCCGCAAGCCGCGCAATCGGCAGACAGCAAGCTGAAGTAATGCCGTACGGCCGCGCGCCCGGCGCGCGGCCGTACCGCGTGTGCCGGTCGATGCCGCCCGTCGAAGGCGGCATGGCCGGCGCCTCATGTCATCCCGGTCATCCCGGTCATCCCTGATCCCCACCCCCCACCGGCAGCACCGACCCCGTGATATACGACGCGTCGTCCGACGCGAGAAACAGGATCGCACCGACCTGCTCGTCGATCGTGCCGTAGCGATGCATCGGGCTCGATGCGATCGTCTGGTCGACGATGGCCTGGTACCACTGCGCTTCCTGCTCGCTCTGCGGTTCGGTATTGCGCGGCACGATGCGCGGCGGCGCTTCGGTGCCGCCGGTCGCGACCGCGTTCACGCGAATCCCGTGATGCGCCTGCTCGAACGCGAGGCTCGCGGTCAGCGCATTGACGCCGCCTTTCGCGGCCGCGTACGGAATCCGGTGAATGCTGCGCGTCGCGATCGACGACACGTTGACGATCGCGCCGCGCCGGCGCGCGATCATGCCCGGCAGCACCGCGTGGCAGCACCACAGCGTCGGAAACAGCGAGCGGCGGATCTCGGCCTCGATCTGGCCGGTTTCATACGCGTCGAACGGCTTCGCCCAGATCGTGCCGCCGACGTTGTTGATCAGCACGTCAATGCGGCCGAAGGTGTCGAGCGCGGCCTGCGTCATCTGCGCGGCGCCGTCGGCGGTTTCCAGGTCGGCGAGCACCGCGATCGCGCGGCCGCCTTCCTGCTCGATAGCGGCAGCGACGTCGCGCACGGTCGGCGCGCGGTCGACGAGCACGAGCGTCGCGCCTTCGCGCGCGGCGCGCAGCGCGACGCCGCGGCCGATTCCCTGTCCGGCGCCGGTGACGACGACGATCTTGTCCGCGAAGCGGTTCGGATGGCGCGTGTTCATGCGGCGTTGCTCGACGAGAATTTTTCGAAATACAGGTTGGCCGGCGTGACGCCGCATTCGCGCAGCCACGCCTGCACCGCGTCGACCATCGGCACGGGGCCGCACAGATAGATGTCGACGTCGCCGTCGTTGAGCCACGCCGGATCGACGTGCGCGGTCACGTAGCCCTTGCGCGGATGCGTGCTGCCGGCGTCGGCGACGCAGGTCCGGTATTCGAAACCCGGCAGGCGGCGCGTGACGGCGTCGAGCTGGTCGAGCGCGACGAGATCGGCGTCGTTCGTCACGCCATACACCATCCGCACGGCCTGGCCGTTCGTGCGCGCCGCGCAGACGTCGAGCATCGACAGGAACGGCGCGATGCCGGTGCCGCCCGCGAGGAACAGCGCGGGCCGCGCGGCGTCGCGCAGGTAGAAGCTGCCGTGCGGCCCGGAGAACGCGATCCGCTGGCCCGGCGCGGCGTCCTGCGCGAGATAGCCGCTCATCCTGCCGCCCGGCACGTTGCGCACGATGAACGACACGCGCGGCGTGCCCGGCTGCGAACTGAACGAATACGAGCGCGACGATGCCGTACCGGGGATCTCGACGTTCACGTATTGCCCGGCGAGGAAGCCGAGCTGGTCGGGCGCGTCGAGGTCGATCGCGAAGTGGAGCGTCGAGTCCGACAGCTTGTCGACCGCCGCGAGCGTGCCTTCGTGGCGCGCGGCGCCCGTCTTGCACGCGGTCGACGACGCCGGCACGCGGATCACGCAGTCGCTGCGCGGGCGCGTCTGGCACGCGAGCACGTAGCGCTGCGACGCTTCGTCGGCGGTGAGCGCGTCTTCGATGTAGCTCGATTCCGGCAGCTCGTAGTTGCCCGACTCGCAGTGGCAGCGGCAGGTGCCGCAGGCGCCGTCGCGGCAGTCGAGCGGGATGTTGATCTGCTGGCGGTATGCGGCGTCGGACAGCTTTTCGCCGTCGCGGCACGCGATGAAGCGGGTCACGCCGTCTTCGAATTGCAGGGCGATGGTGTGTTCCATGGTTGTCCTCTCACTAGATGTGATAGACGTCGATCACCTGATTGATGTAGTCGTTCTTCAGTACGACATACTTGTTCAGGATCTGCGGCGCAGCGCCGTTGAAATCGATCACGTAACGCGACATGCCGAAGTAGGTCGACACGGTCTTGTAGCGAAAGCTCAGCGTGTGCCAGTTGAAGCGCACCGTGCAGACGCCGCCTTCGTGCTGCTCCAGCTCGACGTTCGCGATGTTGTGGCTCGTGCGCGTGTCGGGCATCGTCGCGCTCGAGCGCTCGGTCTTGATGCGGAACACGCGATCCTCGAGCCCTTGCCGGTTCGGATAGAAGATCAGCGAGATCTCGCGCTGCGGATCGGTGACGAGCGTGTCGTCGTCGTCCCACGACGGCATCCAGAACTGTGCGTCCGGGTGGTAGCAGGCAAGCCATTCGTCCCACTGCTCGTCGTCGAGCAGGCGGCTTTCGCGGTACAGGAACGCCTGGATGTCGGCGATCGAAATCGTGTTCATGCGTGGCTCCGTTCCAGGCGTTCTGCTTCGATGGCCCTCTTCATCGTCTCGGCCCAGTAGCGGTGCTGCACCGTATAGAGCCCTTCGTCTTCCGTCTTCACGCCGCTCATCACCGGGTTCAGGCCGATCGTGCGGGCGGCGTCGTCCGGGCCGTCGATCCAGTGCGTCGAGCCGCGGCACATGTCGTTCCATTCGACCGCGATGCCCGCGTAGCCCTGCTGGCACGCGCGGAATTCCTCGAGGTCGTCGGGCGTCGCCATCCCGCTCACGTTGAAGAAATCCTCGTACTGGCGGATGCGGCGTGCGCGCGCATCGGTGTCCTCGCCCTTCGGCGCGATGCAGTAGATCGTCACTTCGGTGCGGTTCACCGACAGCGGGCGCAGCACGCGGATCTGCGAGCCGAACTGGTCCATCAGGTACACGTTCGGATACAGGCACAGGTTCCGCGAGTTCTGGATCATCCAGTCCGCGTTCGCGCTGCCGCAGCGTGCGGCGAATTCGTCGCGGCGGCTGAAATTCGGGCGGTCTTCCGGATTCGACCAGCGCGACCACAGCAGCATGTGGCCGCGCTCGAACGCATAGAAGCCGCCGCCCTGACGCCCCCAGCCGCCGGCATCCATCGCGCGGATCTTGTCCTCGCGCGCGTCCTGCTCCTTGCGGTGGTTCGTCGTCGCCGCGTAGTTCCAGTGCACGGCCGACACGTGATAGCCGTCCGCGCCGTTCTCGGCGGTCAGCTTCCAGTTGCCTTCATACGTATAGGTCGACGCGCCGCGCAGCACTTCGAGGCCGTCGGCGGACTGATCGACGATCATGTCGATGATCCGTGCCGCTTCGCCGAGGTGTTCCTGCAACGGCGGCACGTCGGGGTTCAGGCTGCCGAACAGGAAGCCGCGATAGCTTTCGAAGCGCGCGACCTTCTTCAGGTCGTGCGAGCCTTCCTTGTTGAAGCACTCCGGATAGCCGGCGCCTTCCGGGTCCTTCACCTTCAGCAGTTTGCCGCTGTTGTTGAAGGTCCAGCCGTGGAACGGGCACGTGTAGGTCGCCTTGTTGCCGCGCTTGTGGCGGCACAGCATCGCGCCGCGGTGCGTGCACGCGTTGACGAACGCGTTCAGCTCGCCCTGGCGGTTGCGCGCGATGAACACCGGCTGGCGGCCCATGTATGTCGTGTAGTAATCGTTGACGTTCGGAATCTGGCTCTCGTGCGCGAGGTAGATCCAGTTGCCTTCGAAGATGTGCTTCATCTCCAGCTCGAACAGCGTTTCGTCGGTGAACGCGCTGCGATGCAGGCGATAGTCGCCGCTTGCCTTGTCTTCGACGAGGAAGTCGTCGAGCGAACTGACGGTCGGCGCGCGGTCGGGATAGATCGGGATCATCGGGTGTCTCCTGTGTCTTGAGTCGAATCAGGCCGCCGCGCGGTTGCGTGCCACTTCGGCACCCGGCGCCGCCTCATGCTCGCCGTTCAACCGGAAATCGAAGTCGATCGACGCGAACGGCCGGTCGACGCCGTGGCGGTCGAGTTCCGCGGTGTCGGTCACGCGCTCGATCGCCGGCACGAGGCCTTCGCGGCTCGCGAACGCGAAGTCGTCCCACAGGTACGCGTCGCCGTCGATGTTGATCTGCGTGGTCAGCTTGCGATGGCCCGGCGCGGACACGAAGAAGTGGATATGCGCGGGGCGGCGGCCGTGACGGCCGAGCCGGTCGAGCAGGCGCTGCGTGGTGCCGTCGGGCGGGCAGCCGTAGCCGACCGGCACGATGCTGCGGAACCGGTAGCGGCCGTGCGCGTCGGTCACGATCGTGCGGCGCAGATTGAATGCGCTTTGCGTCTTGTCGAAGAACGAGTAGTTGCCGTGCAGGTTCGCGTGCCACACCTCGACTGTCGCGCCCGCGAGCGGCGCGCCGTTCTCGCCGTACACCGTGCCCTGCATGAACAGCACGTCGCCGTCGGCTTCGTCCGTGCCGTCGTCGAGGCGCGCGAAGCCGCTCGACGCCGGCGCGCCGGCTACGTACAGCGGGCCTTCGATCGTGCGCGGCGTCGCGCCCGTCAGGCCGGCCTTCGCGTCGGCTTCGTCCAGCCGGATGTCGAGGAAGCGTTCGAGGCCGAGGCCGGCGGCGAGGAGGCCGAGCTCCTGCGTCGCGCCCGCCTCGGACAGGTATTCGATCCCTTTCCAGACTTCGGACGGCGTCAGGTCGAGATCCTCGATCGCCTTGAACAGGTCGCCCGTCAGGCGCACGACGACCTGCCGGATGCGGGGATCGGCTTCGCCGTGCGCGGCGCCGACGACGAACCCTTCGACGAGGGCTTCGATGTCACTGTGGGTCATTGTCTACTCCTGGCTCTGGTGGGCGGCGATCCGGCGGGATTCGCACATTTCCTCTGACTTTTCCTCTGGCTTGCGCGGCTTCGGACCGGTTGGTGCATTAATGCTCCGAAGGTATAGTTGTGGGGTTCCGAGCGGGCAGTTGAAGGATAGTTGCGCGTGAAATACGTCGTCCAACACTGATTTAGTATCAGTTCCATATCCAGGAGGTATTGAAATGGAGCTGCGGCACCTTCGTTACTTCGTCGCGGTCGCCGACGAGCGGAATTTCACGCGCGCGGCGGAGCGGTTGCACATTGCGCAACCGCCGCTGAGCCGCCAGATCCAGCAGCTCGAGGAGGTGCTCGGCGTGCTGCTGTTCGAGCGCAACGCGCGGCCGCTGAAGCTGACCGACGCGGGGCGGTTCTTCTATTCGCACGCGGTGCAGCTGCTGGCGCAGACGGCCGAGCTGGAGTCGATGACGAAACGGATCGGCAAGATCGAACGGAGCATGTCGATCGGGTTCGTCGGCTCGACGCTATACGGGATGCTGCCGAAGATCATCCGGCGCTTTCGGGACGAGTACCCGGCTGTCGAGCTGAGCCTGCACGAGATGTCGACGATGGACCAGATCAAGGCGCTGAAGGAAGGGCGGATCGATGTCGGGTTCGGGCGCATCCGTCACGAGGATCCGAGCGTGCGACGCGTCGTGTTGCGCGAGGAACGCATGATCGTCGCGCTGCCGCTCGGCCATCCGCTCGAGCGCGCGAAGGACGTGCTGTCGCTGCACGACCTCGTCAACGACACGCTGATCATCTTTCCGAAGGCGCCCCGGCCGAGCTATGCGGACCAGGTGCTCGCCGCATTCCACGACCGTGCGCTGAAGCCGCGGCGCATCTACGAGACGCGCGAGCTGCAGATCGCGCTCGGCCTCGTTGCGATGGGCGAGGGCGTGTCGGTCGTGCCGCACAGCGTGTACGGGCTGAAGCGCGACGACGTCAGCTACAAGGCGCTCGACGATCCGAACCTCGTGTCGCCGATCATCATGAGCATGCGGATGCTCGACGAATCGGAAGACATCCGCGCGATGCAGGCGCTGATCTACCGGCTCTACGACGAAGCGAAGATGGACTATCTGCCGCCGCAGCAGGAGTGACGCTTGACGCGCCGCACGTCGCCGCGCCAACATGGCCGGCAACCTGCCGGGCCGCATGACCGCGGCCGCTTTCAAACACAAAACACACCGACATGACCGATACGTTCACCGAGGAGACCTGGATCGTGACGCCGCAAGGGCGTCTCTTTGCGAAACGCTGGCGCGGCGCGCCGGCAGCCGATGCGGCCGCGTGCCCGATCGTGCTGCTGCACGATTCGCTCGGCAGCGTCGCGCTGTGGCGCGACTTTCCACAGCAGCTCGCGCAGGCGACGCGCCGCGACGTGATCGCGTACGACCGGCTCGGCTTCGGCCAGTCCGATCCACACGCCGGGCAATTGTCGCCGACGTTCGTGCGCGACGAAGCCGACCATGCGTTCCGCGCGCTGCGCGAGCAGCTCGGCGTCGAGTCGTTTGTCGCATTCGGGCACAGCGTCGGCGGCGGGATGGCGGTGGGCTGCGCGGCCGCGCACGCCGATGGATGCCGCGCGCTCGTGACGGTGGCCGCGCAGGCGTTCGTCGAGGAGCGCACGCTGGCCGGCATTCGCGATGCCGAACGCCAGTTCGAGGAGCCCGGCCAGCTCGATCGTCTAGCGCGGTATCACGGCGACAAGGCGGAGTGGGTGCTGCGCGCGTGGGTCGATACGTGGCTGTCGCCGGCGTTTCGCGACTGGAGCCTCGACGACGTGTTGCCGCAGGTGCGCTGTCCGACGCTCGCGATCCATGGTTCGCAGGACGAATACGGCTCGTCCGTCCACCCGGACCGCATCGCGTCGCGCGTCGCCGGAGCGTCGTCCGTCGTGATGCTGAGGGAATGCGGACACACGCCGCACCGCGAGCGGACGGCCGATGTGCTGACGGCGGTCGGCGAGTTCCTGCACCGCTCGGGCGCTTGAGCGCCCGGTTCGGCGACGAACCGCAGCCGATCAGAACGCGAGCTGAATCGCGAGATCGAGCGCGAGCAGCGCGATCGAACAGCCGATGCCGAGGATCACGTTCGGCAGCCGGTGCTCGAAGTCGCGGTCCTTGCGCATCGCGGCGCCGAGCAGGTAAAGCGCTTCGATGACGATCTGCATGCCGACGAACAGCAGCATCAGCAGATACTCATAGCCCATCTCCTTGAAGCCGGCGAAGTGCATCCCGTGATCGCGGATCCACTGGCCGACGCGCAGCAGTTCGTAGACGAACAGCAGTGCGGGAAACAGGTAGCTGACGAAGTAGGTGGGCGCGCTGGCGTGCCGTAGTTCGAGGTGGAAATGATGCGTGGTAGCCATCACGAATCCTCCTTGCAAACAGGTTTGCGATCGCAACGGCGGCGCGACAACGTGCATATGAGGGTTTGCCCGGTGCACTACGCGCAGCCGTACGTCAACAGCATACTGCCGCGCGGCGAATTTGGCATAAGGGTGTATCGCTATGGCGACGTCGGCTTACGGTTGCCGTACAGCGGTTGCGATGCCGTTGCCAACCGGTCGCGCTGCGATGCCCGCTGCCCGCGCGCCGCATGCCGCGCCGATCACGCGCGCCGTGCGCCGCCTGATGACGCTTTCGCTTCCGCTCCTTCGACGAACAGCCGGACGATCGCCTGAAACTCCCGTTTCAGCGACAGCCCCGGCACGTTCAGCCAGCGCAGCATCGCCGCGAGATAGAGGTGGTGGAACCACGTCGCGAGCTGGTCGGCCGGCAACGACGGGTTCAGTTCGCCCGACTGCTGCCCCGCGGCGATCAGCTGCTGCCACACGAGCGCGATATCGCTGCCGTTCGCGCTGCCGTTCGCGCTGCCGCTCTCCGGCCCGGTCGTGCCGATGCTCAGGAAGCGATGCCGCAGATACGCGAGCAGATAGACAGGATGCTGTTCGCACCACGCGGCCGACGCGTCGAGCACGCACGCGATGCGCGATGCGAAGGTTTTCCGCCGCGCGACGTCGCGTTGCAGATGCGCGAGGTCGCGGGCCAGCTCGCCTTCGAGCCAGTGCGCGAGGACGGCTTCCTTCGTCGGGAAATGGTTGTACAGCGTGCGCTTCGCGACGTCCGCCGCCGCGGCGATCTGCTCCATCGTGACTGCGTCGTAGCCGTGCGCATCGAACAGCCGCGCGGCAGTTGCGGCGAGATGCGACAGCATCTGCATGCGCTTGCGCGCGCGGCGGCCCCGATCGTCGGTGGTGGGTTCCATGGCGAAGGCCTTTACAGAAAGTGTACGAATTGCATTAGTATACGACGTGCATTTTTGTGATGCCACTCCACTGCGTTGCGCTAAGGGATTCAAGCATGAAGCTCGTCATCGTCACGTATGGCACTGAAGGCGATACACGCCCGCTCGCGGCGCTCGGTCGCGCGCTGATCGACGCCGGCCACGACGTGCAGCTGTTGGCCGACGCCGCGACACTCGGTTCGGCTGCCGCGCTCGGTGTGCCGTCGGCCGCGCTGTCGGGCGACATCCGCCGCGCGCTCGCACCGGGCGAGGTGTTGTCGGACGCGGTGAACGGACGGGGCGGCTTCAGCGACACGTCGAAGGCGCTCGCGGCGATCGCGAATGCGAATACCGCTGCGTGGATGCGCGAAGCCGCCGATGCGTCGGCCGGATGCGATGCGATCGTCGTATCGGGGCTCGCGGCGTTCGTCGGGCTGTCGGTCGCCGAGTATCGCGGCATTCCCGCGATCGGCGCGGGCCTCATTCCGATCACGCCGACGGCCGGGTTTCCGTCGCCGTTCCTGCCGCCCGACAAAGTGCCGCGCTGGCTCAACCGCGCGAGCCACCGGTTCGTGAATGCGATGCTGTGGCACGCGTTCCGGCGCTCGACCAATGCGGCGCGCACGAGCGTTTGCGGCCTGCCGCCGCGCAAGCGCGTGTGGACCGAGCATCCGATGCTGTACGGCGTGTCGCCGGCGCTGCTGTCCGGCCCCGCCGACTGGCCGGACAACGCGTGCGCTTGCGGCCAATGGAGCGTCGACGATCCGGCGTGGACGGCGCCGCCGGCGCTCGGGGCGTTTCTCGACGCGGGCGAACCGCCGATCTATGTCGGTTTCGGCAGCATGGCCGGGTTCGATCGGGCGGCGCTGGCCGATGCGCTGACGACGGCGCTCGCGGGCCGCCGTGCGCTGTTCTATCCGGGATGGAGCGGGATCGATGCGTCCGCGCTGCCAGGGAATGTGTTCGTCGTCGGCGACACGCCGCATCGCTGGCTGTTTCCGCGCACGTCGATGGTGATTCATCACGGCGGGTCGGGCACCACGCACTCGGCGGCCCGCGCGGGCGTGCCGTCGGTCGTCGTGCCGTTCGCGGGCGACCAGTTCTTCTGGGCGAACCGGCTGCAGCGGCTCGGCGTCGCCGGTGCGCCGGTGGCCGGCAAGCGGATGCGGGCGGCCGACCTCGCGCGCGGCATCGCGTTTGCAGCGCGCGACGATGTGAAGGCGCGCGCGGCCGAACTGGGCTCGCGCATCGCGGTGGAGCACGGCGTGCGGCGCGCTGTCGCCGAGATCGAGCGTTGGGTGGCGAGCGGGCGCGCGAATGCCCGCGTCAGAAGTGCCCGGTGAACCGGTAGCGGCTGCCCGGATGCCACAGATTGACCGCCGACGCGACGACGCCTTGCGACCACGTGCGCCGGTGCAGCATCAGGCACGGCTCGCGTTCGTCCATCGCCAGCAGGCGGCGCGTTTCTGCGTCGGACATCGCGGCTTCGATCCGGTATTCGACGCGCTGCAGCGGCGCGACGCGCATCAGGTACTGGTTCGGCGTCGTCGTCGTAAAGTCCTGCAGTGCGTATTCGGGTGCGCAGGCCGGGTTGACCCAGCGTTCCTCGAGCTGCACCGGCGTGTCGTTCTCGAAGTGCAGCACGCGCGAATGGAAGATCGGGCTGCCGGTGTCGAGCTGCAGCTCGTCGGCGAGCTTCGCGTCGGCGACCGTCGCGCCGACGTGAAGCACCTGCGCGCGATAGCCGTGGCCGCGCGCGGCGACTTCGTCGGAGATGCTGCGGATCGCGACGAGCGTCGATTCGTATTTCGGCGATGCGACGTAGGTGCCCGAGCCGCGCGTGCGCGTGAGCACCTGTTCGGCCGTCAGCTCGCGCAGCGCGCGGTTGACGGTCATCCGCGCGACGTTGAATTCGCGCGCGAGTTCGTTCTCCGACGGCACCTGGTCGCCTTCCGCCCATTCGCCGGCGTGGATGCGCGCGAGGATGAAATCCTTGATTTCCTGGTAGATCGGTGTGGTCATGGGATCGCAATTCCTGAATCGGCGGCCGCTTGCCGCCGAATCCCGGCCCGGCGCGCCCGCGGCGCCGAGTGTACCGGTTTCCCGGGCGCGCGGGCCCGGTTTCCGGTGAATGATCCCTTTTCATGCGGCGCGCGTCCATGCGGGATTGCACAGAGTGCCGCTGCTGTCGTCAGAACCGGTGCCGCATGCCGACGGTCGCCGCGACCTGCGTATTGGTCGACGACGCCCCCAGCCCGTTGATGCTCGCGAAGCCGAGCGTCTCGCCCGACGCGACGCCGAACTGGTGCTGGTACACCGCTTCCGCATAGACGTCGGTGCGCTTGCTCAGCGCGTAGTCCGCCATCAGCGACACCTGATGCCATTTCGGGCGATGGCTGCCGGTCGCGTCGTCGTAGCGGCCGTTGGTGAACGTATAGGCGCCGGCGAACGACACGGCCGAATCCAGCGCATACCGGGCGTTGACTTCGTAGTTGTCGAAGCGCAGCGAATTCAGCGCGCCCGCCAGCGACGACGCGGCCGTCTGGTCGAGCATCGAGTGCGTCCACAGCGCGCCGACCGTCAGCCGCTCGAACGCGTAGCTGCCGCCGACGCCCATCACGCGCTGGCGGGCAGCCGGAAAATTCGCGGCGTCGTTCGTCGACAGCGCGCCGCCCAGGTTCAGGCCGCCGCGATTGAGCTGCAGGTACGCGGCGCCGAAATTGATCGGGCCGTTCGCATACGACAGCCCGGCGCTGTATGCGCGGTTGTCCGAAAAGCCAGGCTGGTTGCTGAAGCCGTACAGGCCGCCGAATTGCCATCCGGCGATTGTCGGGCTCGTGTATTTGACCGAATTGTTGATATAGAACGAATCGTCGACGTTGTCGTTGTCGAACGGGTGGGCGGCGAGGTTGTTGCCGTCGCCGTTGTTCGACATCGCGAGCGGGCCGAGGTAGTCGACGACCGCATCGTATTGGCGGCCGAGTGTCAGCGTGCCGTAACGGTCGCTTTGCAGGCCGACGTAAGCGCGGCGGCCGAACATCGTGTTCTTGTAGGACTGCGTGCCGTTGTTCAGGTTGAAACCGCTCTCGAGACGGAACAGCGCATGCAGGCCGCCACCGAGATCCTCTGCGCCGTTCAGGCCGAAGACGGTGTTCGACAGCAGCCCGCTGCCTTGCTGCCACACGCTCTTGCCCGACTGGTTGTTCGTATAGGCGATGCCGGCATCCAGCAGGCCGTAAAGGGTGACGCTGCTTTGTGCGTGTGCGGTGACGCTGAGTACGGCGACCGACAGCGCGCCGACGACTTCTTTTTTCATTGTTGGACTTCCTGGAAAGACCCGTTGCAACGGGCGAGCTACGAATGACGAGCGCGATAGGCAGCGAGGCGGACCGGTTTAATCCGGACCGCGCCTCAGTGTGGCTTGGCGTGCCGACGGCGCTCGTCAGAAACCGCAAAAAATAGGGAAGGCCGCGTCGGATGCGCGGCGTGCCGCCTGGGGCCTGTTCACGCCAATGACGGGCTTGCGAATGTGCGTTGCCGGCCCTAGCGCCGCGACGGACGGATCGCGCCCAGCTCGGCCTCGGGCAGCAGCCGGATGATCGACGACATGACTTGCGACACGAGCGACTTCGCAAGCTCGATTTGCAGGCACGCACGGCCGGTCTGGCGATTGATCTCGGCCGTGTAGATGCTCAGCGCGGGACCGAGCGCGTTGTGCAGCATGCGGCGCGCGGCGGCCAGATTCTCGGTCTCGACCCGGATCGACAGCAGCACCGGGCAATCCGAGATGCGCCTGCGCGGTCGCGGCACGATGCGCTGGCCGGCAGCGGCCGGCTGCGAACGGAGAAGATGCGCAAGTGTGATCGAAACGGATTCTGATCTAGGCGATTTCATGCATTTATCTCCGCGCCGCATCACCGCCCCGCGTTACAGAGATCCTGTGTGGAACATGGCGCTCATTCTAGGAATGGCGATGAAGATTCAGTGTATAGACTGACGTCGCGCTCGAAAAAATCACATAAAAGCGCGCACGCATCGCCCGGTGTCGAATATGAAATGCGCGCGTCGCGTCTTTACACGTTTTTTACTTCTCGAAAGGAAATTGAACACCGCTTTGATACGCGGATTCCTACACTGTCGCATCCCGTTCTCTCGCCGAGCATGGGGTGGTTGTCGTCCGGCCTGATGCGCCGCCTTAGCGGCGCGGGCCGGCGACGTTGACGGTGCCGCGGGTATTCCGCGCAAGCAAAACAAAAGGGGAAGGCGATGTTGTGGATTTCAGGGGGCATTTCGGTCGCGCTCTTCATCTATCTGTTCCATGCGTTGATCAAGCCGGAACGGTATTGATACGCGTATTGCAACGGAAATTGGAAAAATATCGGTGAACCTTATGAGCGATCTGCTTTTCGTGCTGTTCGCGCTCGTGTTCTTCGTGTTGACGGCCGGTTTCATCAACGGCCTGGACAGGATTTGAGCGAGCGTCGACATGTTCAATAACCTCATTCAATTTGTGATCGTGCTGGCGATCATGCTGGCGCTGGTGCCCGTGGTCGGGAAATGGCTGGCGCATGCGTTCACGAGCCCGCGCCATGCGTGGGTCGAGCGGCGCACGTACGCGCTGCTGGGCGTCGACCCGGCCGAGACGATGTCGTGGAAGCGTTACGGGATGGTGCTGCTGCTCAGCAACGCGGGCATGATGCTGCTCGGGTATCTGCTGCTGCGCGTGCAGGACGTATTGCCGTTCGACTCGCTGCAGCGCGCATCGCAAAGCCCCGACCTCGCGTTCAACACGGCCGCGTCGTTCATCACGAACACGAACTGGCAGGCCTACGCGGGCGAAAGCAGCCTGTCGAACTTCTCGCAGATGGCGGTCATCACGTTCCTGATGGTGGTCAGCGCGGCGACGGGCGTCGCCGCCGCAGGCGGGTTCATTCGCGGGCTGAGCCGCAAGAGCGCGGCGGATATCGGCAATTACTGGGTGGACTTCACGCGCGTGACCTACCGCGTGCTGCTGCCGCTCAGCTTCGTGATGGCGCTCGTCTATGTGTGGCAGGGCATCCCGCAGACGCTCGCAGCCGACGCGTGGGCGACCACGCTGGAAGGCGCGCGGCAGCAGATCCTGACGGGCCCGGTCGCGAGCCTTGAGTCGATCAAGCATATCGGCACCAACGGCGGCGGCTTCTTCAGCATGAACGCCGCGCATCCGTTCGAGAATCCGACGCCGCTGACCAACACGCTGCACATGCTGAGCATGCTGCTGATTCCGTCGGCGCTGACCTACGCGCTCGGCAGCATGATCGCGCGGCGCCGTCAGGGCTGGGTGCTTCTCGGCGCATTCGTCGTGATGTTCGTCGGCTTCCTCGCGGTGATCTACCAGGCCGAGCAGCACGGCAATCCGCTGCTCGCGGGGTTGGGCGTCGATCAGGTCATGAGCGCCGAACAACCGGGCGGCAACCTGGAAGGCAAGGAAATGCGCTTCGGCATCGCGCAGACGAGCCTGTTCGCGACCGTCACGACGGCCGCGACGACCGGCTCGGTGGATGCGATGCACGACTCGCTGACGCCGCTCGGCGGGCTCGTGCCGATCGCGCAGATGATGCTGAACAACGTGTTCGGCGGCGACGGCGTCGGGCTGATCAACCTGTTCACGTTCGCGATCCTGACGGTGTTTCTCGTCGGGATGATGATCGGGCGCACGCCGGAATTCCTCGGCAAGAAGATCGAGGCGCGCGAGATGAAGCTGGTGATGCTCGCGGTGCTCGCGCATCCGTTCAGCATTCTCGGCTTCACCGCGCTCGCCGCGATGCTGCACTCGACGATGGACAGTCTCGCGAACCTCGGGCCGCACGGTTTCAGCGAGGTGCTGTACGCGTACACGTCGGGCACCGCCAACAACGGCTCCGCGTTCGCGGGGCTGAACGCGAACACGCCGTTCTTCAATACGACGATCGGTTTCGCGATGCTGATCGGCCGCTACCTGACGCTGTTGCCGATGCTCGCGGTCGCCGGCTGTCTCGCCGCGAAGAAAAGCGTACCCGAGAGTGCCGCGACGCTCTCCACGTCGACGGGCCTGTTCGCCGGCCTGCTGATCTTCGTGATCCTTGTTGTCGGCGGCCTCACGTTCCTGCCCGCGCTCGCGCTCGGTCCGGTCGTCGAGCACCTGCTGATGACGAGCGGCCAACTGTTCTGAGGAAACCATCATGGCTCAAACCAATCGCCACGCAGCAGCGGCCGCAGCCGCCGTGCCGGCCCCCGGTCAGTCGTTCGTCGATGCGACGCGCGGGCTCGTGCGTCCCGTGATCGCGTCGTCGGTGCTGTTCATGCTCGTTACCGGCCTCGCGTACCCGCTGCTCACGACCGGCGTCGCGAACGTGCTGTTCCCGTCGCAGGCGCGCGGCAGTCTCGTCGTGCGCGACGGCGTCACGGTCGGCTCGACGGTGATCGGGCAGAACTTCGCCCGCACGGACTATTTTCATCCGCGTCCGAGCGCGACGGTCGGCACCGATCCGGCCGATCCCGCGAAGACCGTCGACCAGCCGTACAACGCGGCCGGCAGCGGCGCAAGCAACCAGGGTGCGACCAGCAAGAAGCTGCTCGCGGACATCACGGCGCGTGTGCGCGTCTATCGGCAGCAGAACGGGCTTGCTGAAAATGCGCCGGTGCCCGTTGACGCGGTGACCGCGTCCGCGTCCGGGCTCGATCCGGACATCTCGCTCGCGAACGCGCGGCTGCAGGCGGCGCGGGTCGCGCACGCACGCGGCGCGACGGTCGCGCAGGTGCTCGCGCTCGTCGAACAGATCGCCGCGCCGCGCCAGCTCGCGGTGCTCGGCGAGCCCCGCGTGCCGGTGCTCGCACTGAACCTCGCGCTCGACCGCGCATTCGGCGAGACGGCCGACAAGACAGCCGGCAAGGCGGCCGAAAAGTCGACCGGCAAGGCCGCCGGAACGCGGTAACGGAACGCCAAGGAGTCCTTTCATGTCCCATATCGAAACTTCGATCAATCAGGCTGTCGCGCCGCTCGGCGACGTGCCGCGCATGCGCTGGACGGCGGTCCTGCGTGAAGCGTTCAGGAAACTCGCGCCGCAGGTTCAGTGGAAGAACCCGGTGATGTTCGTGGTCTACCTCGGCAGCATCGTCACGACGCTGCTGTGGCTGCAGGCGCTGACGGGCGCCGGCGATGCGCCGGCCGGCTTCATCTTCGGCGTCGCATGCTGGCTGTGGTTCACGGTGCTGTTCGCCAACGCGGCCGAGGCGCTCGCCGAAGGACGCGGCAAGGCGCAGGCCGAAGCGCTGCGCGCGGCGCGCAAGCGCGTGTACGCGAAGGTGCTCGACGAGCCGAAGCGCTACGGCAGCACGAGCCATCGCGTGCCGAGCGACGAACTCGCGGCGGGCAGCATCGTGCTCGTCGAAGCCGGCGACACGATTCCGGCCGACGGCGAGGTGATCGACGGCGTCGCGTCGGTCGACGAATCCGCGGTCACCGGCGAATCCGCTCCGGTGATCCGCGAGTCGGGCGGCGACTTCTCGTCGGTGACGGGCGGCACGCGCGTGCTGTCCGACTGGATCGTCGTGAAGGTCACCGCGAACCCAGGCGAGGCGTTTCTCGACCGGATGATCGCGATGGTCGAGGGCGCGAAGCGCGGCAAGACGCCGAACGAGATCGCGCTGTCGATCCTGCTGGTTGCGCTGACGATCGTGTTCCTGCTCGTCTGCGTGACGCTGCTGCCGTTCTCGCAATTCAGCGTGCTGCTCAATGCATCGGGTTCCGCCGTGAGCCTGACCGTGCTGATCGCGCTGCTGGTCTGCCTGATCCCGACGACGATCGGCGCGCTGCTGTCGGCGATCGGGATCGCCGGCATGAGCCGGATGATGCGCGCGAATGTGCTCGCGACGTCGGGCCGCGCGATCGAGGCGGCCGGCGACGTCGACGTGCTGCTGCTCGACAAGACCGGCACGATCACGCTCGGCAACCGCGAGGCCGTGCAGTTCCGGCCGGCGCCCGGCGTGGATGAACGCACGCTCGCAGAGGCCGCGCTGCTGTCGTCGCTTGCCGATGAAACGCCGGAGGGGCGCTCGATCGTCGCGCTCGCGAAGCAGCGGTTCGCGCCGCAGATGCCGGACGTCGAAGGGCGCGTCGCGGTGCCGTTCAGCGCGCGCACCCGGATGAGCGGGCTCGACATCGGCGGCCGGCAGGTGCGCAAGGGCGCGGCGTCCGCGATTCGTGAGCACGTCGCGGCGCTCGGCGGCCGGTTTCCGAACGAGGTCGACGCGGCCGTCAACGACATCGCGCGCCGCGGCGGCACGCCGCTCGTGGTTGCCGACGACGGCAAGGTGCTCGGCACGATCGAACTGAAGGACATCGTGAAGCACGGCATCAAGGCGCGCTTTGCCGAGTTGCGCAAGGTCGGCGTGAAGACCGTGATGATCACCGGCGACAACCGGCTGACCGCGGCGGCGATCGCGGCGGAAGCGGGCGTCGACGACTATCTCGCGGAAGCGACGCCGGAAGACAAGCTGCGCCTCATTCGCGAGCATCAGGCGAAGGGCCACCTGGTCGCGATGACGGGCGACGGCACCAACGACGCGCCGGCGCTCGCGCAGGCCGACGTGGCCGTCGCGATGCATAGCGGCACGCAGGCGGCCAAGGAAGCGGCCAACATGGTCGATCTGGACAGCAGCCCGACGAAGCTGATGCAGGTCGTCGAGGTCGGCAAGCAGATGATCATGACGCGCGGCGCGTTGACGACGTTCAGCGTCGCCAACGATCTCGCGAAGTACTTCGCGATCATTCCGGCGGCGTTCGTCGCGACCTATCCGGCGCTCGGCGCGCTGAACGTGATGCGGCTGCACAGCCCGACGTCGGCGATCCTGGCGGCCGTGATCTTCAACGCGCTGATCATCGTCGCGCTGATTCCGCTCGCGCTGAAGGGCGTGAAATACCGGGCGGAGCCCGCGGACCGGCTGCTGTCGCGCAACCTGTTGATTTACGGCGTCGGTGGTATCGTCGCGCCGTTCATCGGCATCAAGCTGATCGACATGCTGCTGACGCCGTTCGTCTGACCGTCACGCGTCGTCCGGCCCCGCGCCGCGCCTGTTCCGGCGCGCGCGGGGCCGGACGCGTTTGACGCGGCGTGCGTCGAGCCTCGAGCCTCGGGCTTTTGTCCGGGGACGGATGGACGGACGCCGCAGGAATCCGCTGCCTTCGGGCGCGGGTATCTCAACTGCGTGGATTGCGATTGAACGTGAACGACGTGCATCGACATACAGACGACCTGCGCGAGGTCGCCGGACCGAAACCGGCCCGCGAGGGTCGCGGCCATTGGAAGCGCTTCGTCGGCGCCTGTTCGGGCGTCGTGGCCCGGATCGCCGGAACCGATCCGGACTCCGGACCGATGTGGCCCGGCGGCAATACACGGGCACCGGCACAGGCACAGGCACAGGCGCGCGTCCGCGTGCGCGCGTCGCCCTACATCGCGCCGCTCGCGTGGGCGACCATCATCTGCGGACTGGCCACGGTCGCCGCGAGCGCGCTGTTGCGCGTGTTCGACCTGTCGAACGTCGTGATGCTGTTCCTGCTGACCGTCGTGTTCGTCGCGCTGCGGTTCGGCCGCGCGGCCGGTGCGTGGGCCGCGTTCGTGTGCGTCGGCTGCTTCGATTTCTTCTTCGTCGAGCCGCGCTGGTCGTTCGCGGTGTCCGACACGCAGTACGTGTTCACGTTCGCGCTGATGCTCGCGGTCGCACTCGCGATCGGCCAGCTCGCGGCGCGCCTGCGCACGGAGGCGCGTGCCGCGCGGGCCAACGAAAAGCGGTCGGCGGCGCACGCGCGGGTCGCGCACGACCTGTCGGCGGCGATCGAGACCGAGCAGATCGCATCGGTCTGCACCGACGCGATCGGGCCGCTGCTGGGCGTGCACGTCGCGCTCGTGCTGCCCGACGCGGACGACCGTGTG
>NZ_JAAGPL010000076.1:0-224 GCF_017104785.1 Burkholderia sp. Ac-20353
TCAAAAAAAAAAACGGCTAATGTCGCAATCGCTCTACGGTTATTTTTCGTCATACCTACTATGATCCTCACCTCTTTACGATCTGTACGTATCTATTTGATATGACTATTTATTAATCTTAATCAATCACTACCCGAGTCATTCATGTTCCTTTGCACGGGTATGATCACTTTCTGTTAACGACCTCTGTCTACGTACAACTATTCACGCTTCTCATGTCTTCC
>NZ_JAAGPL010000077.1:0-38862 GCF_017104785.1 Burkholderia sp. Ac-20353
CGCCGACCGCCGGGACGAGGGTCGCGAGCGTCGCCAGCACGTGCCGCTGTTCGGGCCGCGTCGCCGATTCGATCGCCGCGCACGGCGTGTCGTCCGGCAGGCCGCCCGCCTGCAGCGCGGCGGCGATCGCGCCGAGCCGGCGGATTCCCATGTAGATCACGAGCGTCATGCGGGTCGCGGCGAGCGCACACCAGTCGGGCTCGTCGTCGCCCGCGCTATGGCCGGTCACGAAGATCACGCCCTGCGCGTCGCCGCGATGCGTGACCGGAATGCCGAGCGTGGCCGGCGCGGCGATGCCGGCCGTGATGCCGTTCACGACCTCGACCGGAAATCCGGCCGCGCCGAGCGCAATCAGTTCCTCGCCGCCGCGGCCGAACACGAACGGATCGCCGCCTTTCAGGCGCGCGACGCTGCGGCCCGCGCGCAGGTGCGCAAGCATCGCGGCGACGATCGTTTCCTGCGGCGTCGACGCGTGGCCGCCGCGTTTGCCGACGTGCTCGATCCGCGCATCGGCGCGCGCATGCTGCAGCACCTCGGGGTTCACGAGATCGTCGACGAGCAGCACGTCGGCCGTGCCGATCGCGCGCGCCGCCTTGAGGGTCAGCAGGTCGGCGTCGCCGGGGCCTGCGCCGATCAGCCACGCGCGGCTCATCGGGGGCAGCACGGCGCGAACCGTGTCGAAGACGGGGAAAACGGCAAACGGGCGGCGCGCAGGCGGCCGGCAGGCAGGCAATGCATAGCGGATTGAACGAGGCCCGTGCGAACACGGGAGACACGCGCACGCAGTCCGTCCCCCGCGGACCGGGCGTTCGGCGAGCGGGTCGCTCGCCCCTTGCGTCGGCCGGTATCCGGGCTGGCCGCTTGCCAGGCCGCGGCCTTCCCACCCAAGGCAGGCGGGCAGTGGCATCGAGGGCGGCATGGGCGTGCGCGCCAGAGGGCGTGTCACGCGGGCGGCGTACCGTTGCGGGGACAGCACAGGCCGGACGATCGTTCGCCTCCTGTTTCCCGTTTAACTGCGCCCGCCGGAGGGCGGGCGCGAGCACCGAACGCGGCGCATACGATAGCACAGGCGTTGCGGCGCGCGGGGGCGTGTCTGGTGCTCCCCGCGGGCGAAGACAGCGCGATGCGGCGCGCCCGCGCCGCGCGTCTAGCGATACAGGATCTGCCGCTTCAGATCCTTCGAAATGCTGCGCGCGGCGTCTGCCCACTCGGCGAGCTTCGCGCCGCTGCACACGTTGCTGCCGAGGTTGCGATCGAGCACGCGCGTCACGTCGACTGTCCGGCCTTCACGGCGATAGGTCGACCGATAGGCGATTTCCCCGGCCCGTACGGAAACGTCCGGCGGGATCGCGAGCACGTCGGCGTCGCTGGGCAACGTGATCCGGTAGCGCTCCTCGAGCCGGGTTCCGGCGCACACGCCTTCGAATACCTTGCTTTTCTGCTGGAGGACGAAGTCGGCGAAGCCGCGGATCTGGCCGAAGTTGGGCAGCGACGGGATCGCAAAGGCCGCGGGGCCGGGCATCAGCGCCAGCTGGTTCAGATTGCCGCTCAGCGCGATCGAGAACGGCTGGTCGAGGTCGTCGAGATGACGCGGGCGCATCCGCAACTCGCCCGCGAGCCCGAAGCGGCGCAGCATCTCGTCGGCGAGCCGTTTCGGCTGGACGTGTATGAACATCTGGCGCGCCCGCTGGACTTCCTGGCCGTCGAGCGTGATGTCGCCCGTCATCGTCGCATTGCCGTCACGATCGAGATCGACCGAATAGGCCAGCAGCGAGCGGCTGTTGTTGCCGTTCTGTGGCGGCGTGACGAGCAGCTTGCCCGTCGAGGTGTCGAGCGCGGGCTTGCCGCTCGACTCGAACTGCAGTGCGCCGAACGGCAGCACGCCGACCGTCGTATCGGCGAACACGTCGAATTCCGGCAACCATATGATCGCGTGATTGAACGTCAGGACATCGGGTGCGGCGGGCAGGCGATAGCGATCGCCGAGATTGACCAGCACCGCGTGGCTCCTGATGCCCTTTGCGTCGAGCAGCGCGGACAGCAGCGTCACCTGATCCTTGCAGTCGCCGTAGCGGTTGGCGAGCACCTCGTCGGCGCGATGCGGGACGACCGGCCCCGCACCGAAATACACGCCGACATAGCGGATGTTGCGCGCCACCCATGCGTACAGCCGCGTCGCCTGCTCGCGCCGGTCGGGGACCCCGTTGGTCAACTGGTCCGCAAGCTGGCGGATCGCGTCGTCCGGTTGCTGCTTGTCGAACGCGCGCTCGTGGTACGCGTGGGCGATTTCCGCGTAGCCGGAGAAGTTGCTCGCGATGAAGACGGGGCCGATATCCGTCCACGCGACCGTGTTCGCTTGCTCGTCGAGCGGGCCGGACGGCGGGGTTTCGTAGTGATAGGAACGGATCCGGCGTCCGTCGCGGGACGCATCGGCCGACTGGCGCATGCCGCGCGCGTCGATCGCGACCGGCATGTCGTCCGGCGTGTCGAGCGTGACGTTCGCTGAACGATAGTCCTCGATCGGCGGAAACGACAGCTGCACGCTGAATTTGCCGGGAAACAGCGTGTCGGTGTCGGTCAGCGTGTACGACAGCCGGATCGAATCGCCTTTCGCGAGCGCGGGAAACGTGACGATGCGCAAATGCCCGGCGCTGAATTGCGGCGCCGCGATCGTGACAGGCGCCGGGCGGTCGAAGATGCCCCGCTCGCTATCGACCGGAACCGTCGAGCCGTCGGCGTGCATCGTCTGCGCCGCGTCGATGTCGAGCTTTTCGAACTGCGCGTTGTATGACAGCGCGTACTGGCCGAAGCGGGCGATCGCCGCATCCGTCAGCAGCTTGATCGACAGATCGACCTTCACGACGCGCTTTCCGGATGCGTCGACCTTGATCACATTGTCGAGTCGTTCGACCTGATAATCCGCCGCGAATGAAATCGAGAGCCGGAGCATCAGCAGAGCCGCGATGCCGTAGCGTGCAATGCGTGAAACGTTCATGTCGAATTCCCGTCGATGGTGGTGTGGCGATGCAAGACAGACGGTAGCCAAATCCCCGCAGCCACGTCAATCGTCTGATGATTTGATCTGCAGCGCGCCTTCACCCGGCCATGCCCCGGTGCGGGGCGGTCGTAGCGGTTTCCCGGGCGAGAGGGTGAAGGCGCGTCAATTCCGGAACCCGTCCCGTCACGGTTCGGGCTATCGGATCGTTCCGCATCCGGCCCCGACGCCGCCTTGACGCTCCCGCCCGCGACGCCTACACTCGCACGCGTTTCGGTGCTCGCGCGCGCGTTCCTGCGCGCGCAGTCAAACGGGAAACAGGGAGCCTGGCTGCATCGCGGCCGCGCCAACCTGTGCTGCCCCCGCAACGGTAAGCGAACGCATTGCGCCCGCCGCAATGCAACGCCGCTTCGCCGCATGCCTGCTGCGCATGCGGACGACCGCCACTGGATGCTTCGTGCGTCCGGGAAGGCGAAGCGGCGTGTTCGTCAGCCCGGATACCGGCCGAGACGAGGGGTTCAGCGCCGCGGGGATGCGGCGCATCGTCCACGGCCGCAGCCACCGTGCGTCCGGTGCCCGAGCGTCTTCCGTGTTCCGATCCGCCGTGCGCTTCGTGCGAGGCCGGTCAGGCATCCGGCGGCGTGCGCGGGCCCGGGCATCCGGTGCCGGCCGTGTTGGCATTTTTCATGTCGACCGTTCGCAAGGTGCACCATGCTCGACTCGTTCCTCCGCCTGTTCAACGACAGTCCGTCCGCGCTGCGCGGAATAATCGTCGCCATCCCGTCTGTTCGCTGCTGATCGCCTTCTGATTTCCCCATTTTCGACACAGGACCTTCCATGACCATGCGCAAGCTGCCCGTCACCATCGTCACGGGCTTTCTCGGCAGCGGCAAGACGACCTTGATGCGCCACATCCTGCAACACGCGCACGGCCGCCGCATCGCGGTGATCGTCAACGAGTTCGGCGAGCTCGGCATCGACGGCGAAATCCTCAAGGGCTGCGGCATCGGCTGCGACGACGCGCAGGACGAGGCGTCCGGCCAGCTCTACGAACTCGCGAACGGCTGCCTCTGCTGCACCGTGCAGGAAGAGTTCTATCCGGTGATGGAGGCGCTCGTCGAACGCCGCGCGGACATCGACCACGTGCTGATCGAGACGTCCGGCCTCGCGCTGCCGAAGCCGCTCGTGCAGGCGTTCAACTGGCCGACGATCCGCAACAGCTTCACCGTCGATGCGGTCGTGACCGTCGTCGACGGGCCGGCCACCGCGAGCGGGCAGTTCGCGGAGAACCCGCAGGCGGTCGATGCGCAGCGCCGCGCCGATCCGAACCTCGACCACGAATCGCCGCTGCACGAGCTGTTCGCCGACCAGCTGTCGGCGGCCGATCTCGTGATCGTCAACAAGGCCGATCTCGTCGACGACGCACAGCTCGCACAGGTCGAGACGGCGATCCGCGAAGAAATCCCGCCGCAGGTGAAGATCGTGCGCGCGACGCGCGGCGAGCTGGATCTCGCGATGCTGCTCGGGCTCGAATCGGCGTCCGAGGACACCATTCACCTGCGCCACGACCATCATGGCTCGGCCGACGACGAAGATCACGATCACCATCACGACGACTTCGACTCGGTCGTCGTCAGCGGCGATGCGGGCTCGCGGGAAGCGACGATCGCCGCGCTCAAGCGCGTCGTCGAGACGCACACGATCTATCGCGCGAAGGGCTTCGCCGCGCTGCCGGACGCGCCGATGCGGCTCGTGATCCAGGGCGTCGGCCGCCGCTTCGACAGCTACTTCGACCGCCGCTGGCGGGACGGCGAAGCGCGCACGAGCCGCTTCGTGCTGATCGGCGAGGACCTCGACGCGGCCGAGCTGCAGTGCGCGTTCGACGCGGCGCTCGCGGCCGAACTGCAGCAGGCGTAACCCACGATGCATCTGCTGCGCACCACGCCGGGCGGCTTCGTCGACGATACGCAGGGCGTTGTCCGGATCGACCAGCGGCCCGCCGAGATCGTGATCCTGAGCTCGGCGGATACCACGCTATCGCTGCTCGCGAGCGTCGTGCCGCGCCTGCCCGCAGGTTTCCCGAGCGTGCGGCTCGCGAACGTGACGTTCCTGCGCCAGCCGGCATCGGTCGATTTCTACGTCGACGACGTGCTGCGGCACGCCAAGGCGGTCGTGATCGACCACCTCGGCGGCGAGGCGTATTGGCCGTACGGGATCGAACAGGCGATGTCGGTCGCGTCGCGGCACCGGCAGCAGCTCGCGATGTTCTCAGGCGACCTGCAGGAAGATCCGAACCTGATCGCGAAGAGCACCGTCGCACCCGAGCTGTGCCGGATGTGGTGGCGCTATCTGCGCGAAGGCGGCGCGCACAACGCCGAAGCGCTGCTGCGCAGCATCGCGTTCCACACGCTCGGCTTCGGCGACGAACCGGAGCCGCCGCGCCCGCTGCCGGCCGCCGCGCTGTACCACCCGGCGCGCGATCCGGCCAGCATCGACGACTGGCTGCCGCGCTGGACGCCCGGTGCGCCGGTCGTCGCGCTCCTGTTCTACAAGGCGCACTGGCAGGCCGCGAACACCGCGGTGTTCGACGCGCTCGCCGATGCGCTGATCCGCGAAGGACTGAATCCGCTGCCGATCGCGGTGACGTCGCTGAAGGATGCGGTGAGCCGCGAAGTGATCGCGCAGCTGTGCGACACGCACGACATCGCGCTGGTGCTGAACACGACCGCGTTCGCGGCCGGCGCGATCGATGGTCCCGAGCCCGACATTCTCGCCGGCGACGCGCCCGTGCTGCAGGTGATCCTGTCCGGCGGCAACCGCGACGCGTGGCTCGCCGACAACCAGGGTCTGCACGCGCGCGACATCGCGATGCACATCGCCTTGCCGGAGGTCGACGGGCGCATCGTCACGCGCGCGGTCAGCTTCAAGGGGCTCGCGTACCGCTGCCCGCACACCGAGGTCGACGTCGTGCGCTACCAGCCCGACGCCGAACGCATCGGCTTCGTCGCGGCGCTCGCGCGCGGCTGGTGCCGGCTGCGCACGCTCGACAATGCCGACAAGCGCGTCGCGCTGATCCTCGCGAACTATCCGCAAAGCGAAGGCCGGATCGGCAACGGCGTCGGGCTCGACACGCCCGCGTCGGCGCTCGGCGTGCTCGCGACGCTGCGCGACGCGGGCTACCGGGTCGCGGATCTGCCTGCCGACGGCGACGCGCTGATCGCGCGGCTCACCGAAGGCGTGACCAACGACCCGGCGATGCATGCGCTGCGGCCCGCGTTCCAGAGCTTCGCGCTCGCCGACTACCTCACGCATTTCGATCGCCTGCCGGCCGCCGTGCGCGACGCGCTGAACGATCGCTGGGGGCCGCCCGAAGCCGACCCGACGCTGCGCCAGCGGCGCTTCACGATCGCGGGCTGGCGCGCGGGCAACGTGTTCGTCGGGATCCAGCCGTCGCGCTCGCGCGGCGAGAATGACTACGCGAGCTATCACGACGCGGACCTCGTGCCGCCGCACGCGTATCTCGCGTTCTATTTCTGGCTGCGTCATGCGTTCCGCGTCGACGCGGTGATTCATCTCGGCAAGCACGGCAACCTCGAATGGCTGCCGGGCAAGAGCGTCGCGCTGTCCGACGCGTGCTGGCCGGACCTGACGCTCGGGCCGCTGCCGCACCTGTATCCGTTCATCGTCAACGATCCGGGCGAGGGCAGCCAGGCGAAGCGGCGCGCGCAGGCGGTGATCATCGATCACCTGATGCCGCCGCTCACGCGTGCGGAGAACTATGGCCCGTTGCAGGACCTCGAGCGGCAGGTCGACGAATACTACGAAGCGCTGATGGTCGACGCCCGGCGTGCGAAGCTGTTGCGCAAGACGATTCTCGCGACGATCGCCGAGCATCGTCTGCATGACGAACTGAGTGTCGCGCCGCCGCGCGATGCCAGTGATGAAGATGCGCTGCTGACGCGCGTCGATGCGTGGCTGTGCGAGCTGAAGGAAGCGCAAATCCGCGACGGGCTGCATGTGTTCGGGATGTCGCCGGTCGATCGCCAGCGGCGCGACACGCTGCTCGCGCTCGCACGCTTTCCGATCGGCGACGGGCAGCAGGCGCGCGCCGGGCTGATCGGCGCGCTCGCGCGCGATCTCGCGCTCGGCGACGATTTCGATCCGCTCGCGGCCGACTGGGCCGCGCCGTGGAATGGGCCACGGCCCGCGCTGCTGGCGGACCTCGACGAGTCGCCGTGGCGACACGCCGGTGATACGCGCGAGCGCCTCGAACGGCTCGCGCAGCAGTGGCTCGACCGTTTGTGCGTGAGTGTGCCGGGGGCACCGTGTGAGCTGCCGCCGGGCGAGTGGACGCACACGCTGCCCGTGATCGAACGCGTGCGCGCGACGCTGATGCCTGCGCTCGACGCGTGCGGCGACCAAGAGCTGCGCCAGCTGCTGCGCGGACTCGACGGCCGCTTCGTGCCGCCGGGGCCGAGCGGGTCGCCGTCGCGCGGCCGTCCGGACGTGCTGCCGACGGGCCGCAATTTCTACTCGGTCGATACGCGCGCGGTGCCGACGCAGGCCGCATGGTCGCTCGGCCTGAAATCCGCGCAGCAACTGATCGAGCGGCATCTGCAGGATCACGGCGACTATCCGCGCGCGATCGGCCTGTCCGTGTGGGGCACGGCGACGATGCGCACGGGCGGCGACGACATCGCGCAGGCGTTCGCGCTGATCGGCGTGCGGCCGAAATGGGCGCACGGCAGCCATCGCGTGACCGACTTCGAGATCCTGCCGATCGAGATCTTCGACCGGCCGCGCATCGACGTGACGCTTCGCGTATCGGGCTTCTTCCGCGATGCGTTCCCGAACCTGATGCATCTGTTCGATGCGGCCGTGCAGGCCGTCGCCGCGCTCGACGAGCCCGAGCATCTGAACCCGATCCGCGCGCGCATCGAACGCGAGCGCGCGACGTGGGTCGCGCAGGGCGTGCCGCCCGACGAAGCGCGGCGCCGCGCGGGCTGGCGCGTGTTCGGCGCGCGGCCCGGCAGCTATGGCGCGGGGCTGCAGGACCTGATCGACCAGCGCCGCTGGCAGACCGACGCGGATCTCGCCGACGCGTACCGCCAGTGGGGTGGCTATGCGTACGCGCAGAACAGTGCGGGCGATGCGGCGCCGGACGTGTTCGGCGAGCGGCTCGCGGCGATCGACGTCGTCGTGCAGAACCAGGACAGCCGCGAGCACGACATCCTCGATTCGAACGACTACTACCAGTTCCAGGGCGGCATGACGGCGGCGGTGCGGCATCTGTCGGGCCGGCAGCCGAGCCTGTATCACGGCGACCACGCGAACCCGGCCGCACCGAAGATGCGCACGCTGCGCGAGGAAATCGCGCGCGTGATCCGTTCGCGCGTCGTCAACCCGAAATGGCTCGACGGCGTGAAGCGACACGGCTACAAGGGCGCCGCGGAAATGGCCGCGACCGTCGACTACCTGTACGGCTACGACGCGACCGCGCGCGTGCTTGCCGATCATCAATATGCGCTCGTCGCCGACGCGTACCTGTTCGACGACGACACCCGCGCGTTCCTCGAGCGGCACAATCCGCGCGCGCTGCATGGCATCTGCGAACGTTTCGTCGAGGCGATGCAGCGCGGGCTGTGGCAACAGCCGGGCGACTATCGCGAGCGGATCGAATCCGTGTGGCTCGCGAGCGAACAACTTCAGGAAGGGGAACGGCGATGACCGATCCGACGACGCACCGCGCCCGCGCGGTAGCTCCCGCAGCTTTCCCCGCTGTGTTTCCCGCAGTTTTTCCATTTGCCGCGATCGTCGGGCAGACAGCGCTGCAACAGGCGCTGCTGCTCGCCGCGATCGATCCGTCGCTCGGCGGCGTGCTCGTCAGCGGGCCGCGCGGCACCGCGAAATCAACCGCCGCGCGCGCGCTTGCAGAGCTGCTGCCGGAAGGGCAGTTCGTGACGCTGCCGCTGTCGGCGAGCGACGAACAGGTGACGGGCACGCTCGATCTCGCACACGCGCTCGCGGAACACGGCGTGCGCTTCCAGCCGGGGCTGCTGGCCCGCGCGCATCGCGGCGTGCTGTACGTCGACGAGGTGAACCTGCTCGCGGACGGGCTCGTCGATACGCTGCTCGACGTTGCCGCGAGCGGGATCAACATTGTCGAGCGCGATGGCGTGTCGCACGCGCACGATGCGCGCTTCGTGCTGGTCGGCACGATGAATCCGGAAGAGGGCGAACTGCGCCCGCAACTGCTCGACCGGTTCGGGCTGATGGTCGCGCTCGAGAATTGTTACGACGCGGCGCAGCGCGAGCAGATCGTGAAGGCGCGGCTCGCGTTCGACCTCGAGCCCGACGCGTTTCGTACGCGATACGACGCCGCGCAGCGTGAACTGGTCGCGCGGATTCGCGCGGCGCGCGACCGGCTTCCGGCGCTTACGTTCGATGATGCCGTGCATGCGCAGGTCAGCACGCTGTGTATCGACGCGGCCGTCGACGGGCTGCGCGCGGACCTCGTGATGCTGCGCGCCGCACGTGCGCTTGCTGCGCTTGACGGCGCGCTTACGGTGACGGTCGAGCACGTCGAGCGCGTCGCGGAAGCCGTGCTGCTGCATCGGCGCCATGCGCCACAGACGCCGGCGTCGGCGCCGTCCACGGCAGCGCAGCAGCAACGCCCGCACGACGAGCACTCGCGCGGCGACGCGCGTCAGGAACGCGCGGCAGCGTCCGGCTCATCCGACACCTCCGCGCACGACGCGACGGATCAGCAACGCGACTGGGGCTACCTGCCGCCCGAACCGGCTGGCCTGCAGGCGGTGAAGGGCGTGGTGCCGCTGCCACTAAAAAAACGCTGAGCCATCGAGCCGGCGCCGCCGCGGACACGGTCCGTGGTCCTCGATGGCAGCAAGGCGCGACCGGACGGACGCCCGGCACGGCGCGCGCCGGCGCGGCCGGCGCGTGGCCGGCGACGTTCGCGGCCACGCGTGGCGAACGCTTGCATGCCGATCATCTGCGTTTCCGCAAGCGGGCCGGCGCGCCACGCGCGCTGCATTGCTTCGTGCTCGACTGCTCGGCGTCGATGCTGTCGTTCGATCGTCTCGCGCTGGCGAAGGGATTGATCGTCGCGTATTTCGATCAGGCCGCGCGCGCGCGTGCGGAAACCGCGCTGATCTGCTTCGGTGGGGCCGGCGCCGAGCGGCGCTTCGGGCCGGCAGTGCCGCGCTGGTGGAATGCACGCTGGCTCGAGCCGGTCGGCGGTGGCGGCGGCACGCCGCTCGCGGATGGCATCGCGGCCGCCGCGACGCTGCTCGCGCACGATGCGCGCCGCGATCCGGACAAGCAGCGGTGGCTGTGGGTGCTGACGGACGGGCGCACACGCGAGATGCCGGAGAGGCCGGCGGCGGCCGATCAGGTCGTGTTCGTCGACTTCGACGATGCGGCCGTGCGGATCGGGCGCGGTGAGCGGCTCGCGGCCGCGTGGGGGGCGGAGTGGGTGGCGGCGGAAACTCTGATGTATCGACATATCACCCAATGATTCATTTCAATCCAGTTGAAGGCGTGTTGGTCTCCAGCCTGCAGGCGCTCGACCTTTTCGATCTGGCCGGCATCGGCGTCGCGCTGTTGCTGGGCGGCATGGTCAAGGGCATCACGGGCATCGGCGTGCCGCTTGTCGCGATGCCGATACTCAGTCAGTTCCTGCCGATCAGGCATGCGGTGCTTCTGCTGTCGATGCCGATCATCCTCGGCAACATTCCGCAGGCGCTCGAAGGTGGCGAGATACTGGCGACGGCACGGCGAATCGCCGCACCTATCGTCGGAACCGTGTTCGGAAACGTCGTCGGCGTCGCCATCCTCCTGTCACTCAATGCGGGGCATGCTCAGGCGGCGTCCGGCGCGCTGCTGATCGTGGCCGCGACGCTCATGCTCTGTTCGCCAAAGCTCAACCTGCCGCAGGCATGGCAAAAGCCGGTCGGTTTCGCGCTCGGGTTTGGCGCGGCGCTGATGGAAAGCATCGCTTCGGTGCCGGGCCCGCTGCTTGCCACCTACCTGATTTCGTCCGGCGCGACTGGAAGGGCGTTTACGAAGCAGATCGCCATCATCCTGGTGGTGTCGATCGTCACGCTGATCACGACGTTCAACGGCGCTGCGCACGCAAGTGGCGCTGACCTCGCGATTTCGGCGGCGGCCAGCCTGCCGGCCATTGCCGGAATGTGGATCGTGCGCCCGCTGCGCGACAAGATGCCGCCAAAGATGTTCAGGATGGTGGTGCTGCTGTTCGTGCTCGTTGCGGCTGCCCAAATGATCTGGAAATCACACGTCTTCACGCATGCAGGAACGTCTGTCACGCGCTCGACCGTTTCATTTCGTTCCTCGTCACCTATACTTGTTTTCGCGACGCAATCTTGATGTGCAGTCGCCGACTCACAAAGTCACTCTTGCGCAGAATTCGGTGCGTCACTTCAGCACGTGTCTGCCGACACCGGGAATAAATAACAGCCTGGTGTAGCACTCACCATTCAAAGCGTTGATCCCTGCGACAGCAATAACGCCGCAATCGGATCGCGGACAATGCCCTCGTTCCAAAATGGACGACCGCGTCGACGGTTTCCGTCCTTTTTCTGCGCCGGTTTTACAGCCGGTTTTCAGCTCGCGCTCAGGCTGACCCAGGTCAATCAGATGAAGAAACCTCAGCGCCTGATTCATTCAGGCGCTCGGCTCACAACGTGGAGATGAACATGAAAAGCAAGCATCTGACCATTTTGTCCGCAACAGCTATTGTCCTTTTGTCGCTTGGCGGCGCGGCGCGGGCCGCCGGCACATGCTCGAGCGACACACTGAAAGGCGCATACGCGTTCAGCGCGCAAGGAGAAATCATTGGGTTGCTGGATGCGAAAGGCGTGCATCCGTTTGCCACGCCGTCCATTCTCGATGACGTCGCCATCGTCACGTTCGACGGCGTAAGCCATTTCTCGCGGACCGACTTCGGCAATGCCAACGGCGTGCCGAGAACGCCCGATTTCAACTCGAGCCAGAGCGGTGCCTATACGGTGAACCCGAATTGCACCGGAACCATGACGATCAAGTACGACAACGGTGTCGAACTCGACCTGAAAATGGTCATCGGCGACAACGGGAAGGTCGTCAAGGCGCTGATCGCGACGGAGACCGTCCCGACATCCCTGACGCCGCTGGACGGCACACCCTGTGGAAACAGTTGCCGGCAGGCCGTGCAAGTGACCTTCGAGGGCACGAAGGTCTTCGTGTCGCATGAACAACACGACTGATCGCCGGACCTCCAGTGCTGCCGTTCGTGTGTGGTCAGGCCGAACGGCAGCGCGATGCCTGTGCCTGCGCTTCGCCGGTGGTCGGCGCGAGCGGGCAGAAAAGGGCGCGTGAACGATGCGCTAAGGGCCCGGATACTGAGCCAAAGTCTCTGCCGCGTTTTGCGCAATGAATGCGTGCACAGTCTTCGTCGGGTGGATTCCATCCCAGAAGAAATACTCGTCTGGTTGCCGGCACGTAAACGGCGGCGTATTCGGGGTTATGCAGGGATCCGTGACATCAGTGAGCCCGAAGTTGCCCGGTGACTTGATGATGGTCGTCATCTGGCCGGAGACGTCCAGTTCCGCGATCTGGATGCCGGGCAAGCCGCCGAGTGCCGACGACGACAGAACCTGCTGGCCGAGCCCCTGATTGAAACCATCCACCAGCTTGCTGGCTATGAACGCAACGTTTTGGCCCAGCGCCAGAACAGCAGGCGTCCGCTCCAGCCTAGGCGCATCCCAGACCAGAAACTTTCGTGCTCCAGCGCCGTAAAGCGCTTGCATGTTCTGCGCGATGCCGGTCAGCGCATTCGCCACGACGCCATTTGCGGCAGCCAAAGCCTGGCTTTGGCTGCCGGTTGTCTGATACACGGCGAAAAAGGCCGCAAGCGCGTCAAAAAGATCGTTGCTGCCGATCTCGATCACGTACAGCGCGTCCGACGGAGCGGTCCGGTTCACATCGTGGAGAAAGGCCTGCACTTGGTCAGGCAGATTGACCCGGTGTGGAAACGGCGTAGCCCGCGCGCCACCAACCGCGTAGTTGCGTGCGTTGCCGCTGCTACTGCGGAACGCCGGCCGGACGTTCGACGCGAGCCCGGTGCCCAGCGCGAACTGCTCGATCCAGGTCGCACCGTTGCTGAAGTGATGCCCGCCCTTTGCATATGGGGCGCTCGGTATCAGCGACTCGTCGAGGGTATCGTAGGGCGGATGGTTCTGGCTGACGTTGCTCGCGAGACTCAGTCCCGCAGGCGGGTGAGTCAGCAGCGTGAATGCATTGCCGGGATCGGACAGGCTGGTGCCGAACACGACGATGCTGCTGAATGTCAATCTGGCGCCTGCGGCGCCGGGAAGGGCGAGGACCAACACAGCCACGATGATCTGCACCCATTGCCGCCTCAGTGCGTTTGCCATGTTCGTTCACCTCCATGATCCGGATCGGCAGTTCGAGATCCCCCGATCTCACTGCCATTGCAATGGCTCACCTTCAGATGTGGCCAGATCCTCGTGCGTTGCCGGGCCGTACGTTCAGGGCCAAACGAACAGGCTGACGCAATCTTGTCGGGAACAAGCGGAGTCGCTGCGTGCCAGGGCGACACGTGTCATGTTGATCTTCGAGCAGGCGCACTGCCTGTTTGCGCCGATAACCGGCGAATGCCGTGCACCGCGACGCATGCGTATCCGGAAGTTGCTTCAGGCATACGCACGCGTCTTTAACATAGGCGGCGCGGCACGGAAGGACAGTAAGTACATCTCCGGATGAACTTTGCGTCGCAAAATTGCGCGAGCGCATATTCAAGCGGTTTCGGACCTTGCTATGCTGTTGAGTTGTTCGTCGCGCGTATGAATCGCGAACGCTACGCTTGCGAACCCGACGTGAGCGAACAGCACGCTCGCGCCTTCATATGACCGGCGGAACATCCGGCGCTCAACGATCGAAGGCTGCGACAACACCCGTGCGCGGATCGAGAATCCAGCGGCCTGCACGCGGACCGTCATCGAAATCGAAGAATCCGTCCAGCGTACCGGCAACCGCGTCGGCAGAACCATCGCCGATGCGCGGCAGTTTCCAGTTGTCCTCGATGAAGCGGATGATGGATGACTGGTCGGTCACCCGATGGTCGACGTAGTTGGTTTTTGCCCAAGGCGATATCACCATCAGCGGCAACCGCGGGCCGTATCCGCAGCGCCCGTTTTGCGTGCCGCCTGCAGGGTCAGTCGTTCCGGGCTGGCCGCAGCTCCCGGGAGCCAGCAGTTGGTCATCGCTCGTGCTGGACTGATAGACGATCGGTCCCATCACATGGTCGTACCAACCATCGGAATCGTCGTACGCAATCACGATCGCGGTCTCACGCCACTCCGGAGAGCGCATGACATCGTTGACCACGCCGACGATTAAGGTCTGCTCGTCCAGTGGATCGGAATACCCGGCATGTCCGTCCTGGAACGCCGGTGCTTTCAGGAAGCTGACCGCCGGCAGATTGTGCTGCACGAGCGCAGTGTGAAAGCGGCCTAGGTCGTACTGATGGTTTGCCTGGTCGGTCCTGCCGATTGCCGCAGCTGATCCCGGCGGCAAATGCTGCGCGTTCTGCGTGCTCTTCCAGTACTGAAAGAACGCGTGGTGGGGTATGTAGTCTGCGCCCGCGCTGGCACCCGACACATTGTTGTGGGCCAGCTTGCAGTTGTCGAAACCACCCATGAATGCGCCCCAGGTAATGCCTTTGGCGTTCAGCAGGTCGCCAATGTTCGTGCCTGACATGGTGATCTGGGTGCGCTTCGAATTGGAGCAGATGTCGCCCGCCGGGTCCGGATCGCCGATCACCGCGCCACTGTTGACGTTGTTCGCAATATTGCCGCTCGCCGTCAGGCCGTTGGTGATCGTACCTTTGTAGGTCGTGCCGGCGACGAGGTTCAGAAGGCCGGGGGTGGACGGTCCGAAGCTCGTTCCGAACGAGTTGTCACTCATCGCATAGTGCTGCGCGTAGTTCCACAGCGCGGTCACGGTGTTGCCATCGTAGTAGCCGAGCGTGCTGTTCGCGCCGAGGATTGCGTCCTTGCAGCTGTGCGTGAGGAAGCGGTCCATGAGTCCGCCGTGAAACGCGAACTGTTCGTCTGAGTAGCCGTGATCCTGATCGCACGTCACGGGCACGCTGCGGTCGATGCGAAACGGATTCGCGCCGTTCGGGTTATGGGTCAGCAAGCCTGCGCTGTGCAGGTTGTTGACCCTTGGGGTATCGCCCCGCGGTTTTCCGAAGAGGTTCGATCCATCCTTGTTGGGAGCCGCATGCGGATAGGTGCCGAAGTAATGATCGAAGGAGACGTTCTCCTGAAAGATCACAACAATGTGCTTGATCGGGGTCCTGGTGGAGAATTCACTGTCCGATCGGGCCGGGATCGATGTCAACAGTCCCGCGCACAACATGGCCGCCGCCATCCCGGACAACATCAACCTGTTGGGCTTCTGCGTTTTCATTGTCGGACTCCTATCTATTGTCAATGGAATGGGGCGCTCCCGGAGCGCACCTTGTCGCGACCATCAGAACGATGGCGATCGGATCGACGGCTGAGTCCAGCCTAGGCGGCGGGTGTGGCACTTCGGTGACACGCGCCCGTCGCACACAAATCGTCAGACTATGAGCAGGCATTCCCGCATCGTTGTGAATGGGCAGTGACGCTTCCGCGGCGGCTCGCTTCCTGTCGAGACCACGTCGATCGGGCGACGTGATTCAGCAGATTCATCCAGCCGCCTCCGCACGGACACGCAGTTGTCCCGTCATCGTCATGTCCGGTCGCTATCTTTCAACACGGCTTGTAATTTTCCGTAACGGATCGTCTTGCCGCCTCACCGTCGCGCGCGTCCGACATTCGGCACGCCTTTCTTCAAGGAGCAATCGTGAAGAATCGTTCACCCAAACATGTCTTCAAGTTGTGCGTCGTCGCATCGGCAGCGCTGATTGCCATACAGGGCGCGCACGCCGATTCCGCGAACGAAAGGGAAGCCACGGAACACAGCGGCAGGATGTCGCTGGCGACGGGCCAGTACATCACGCCGCAGCATCTCACGGCCGCGGTGCTGCAACCGCTCAATCCGGGCCTGCCCGCGTACCCGAACTTCGTTGCCGGCGAAGCGGTGCGTTCGCAACTGAGCCCCGACGGCACGACGCTCGCCGTGCTGTGCGCGGGGCAGAATTCGCTCTATGCGCCCGATGGCAGCGTCGACACGGCAAACTCGACGCAATACCTGTTTCTCTACAACGTGGCGGGTGCCAATATGGCCAAGCCCGTGCTGACCCAGGTGATCAAGCAGGCCAACGCCTTTGTCGGCCTGGTGTTCTCGCCGGACAGCAGCACGCTCTATGCGGCGGGTGGTGCTGACGATGCCGTGTATGCGTATCAGCGGACCGGCGGAACCTGGTCGCAGACGGCAAAAATCGCGCTGGGGCATGCGGGCCAGGGCCTGGGGCTCCTCGGTGTACAACCCAATGCGGGCGGCCTGGGGCTGTCCGCCGACGGCAAGACGCTGGTCGTGGCCAACAACTACAACGATTCGATCAGCGTGATCGACACCACCACGCACACGGTCCGCTACGAGCACGACCTTCGTCCCTATCGTGCGAACAATGAAGGCACTGACGGCGGCGCCGGCGGAACCTTTCCGTTTGCGGTGGTCGTCAAGGGCAATGGCACCGCGTATGTGTCTTCCGATCGTGATCGCGAAGTCGTCGTGGTCGACATCTCGTCGCCTGTCGCCGGCCACCTGATCAAGCGCATCAAACTCGACGGCAATGCGCTCGGGATGACGCTCGATGCGTCGCAGGCCAGGTTGTACGTGGCGCAGGACAATGCCGACCAGGTCGCTGTCATCGACACCGCGAGCAACACGGTCACCGCGAAGATCGACGCGCGCGGTCCGGCGAACCTGTTGCTCGGCACGAAGTACACGGGCGCGGCCACGTTCGCGGTCACGCTTTCGAAGGATGGCAAGACGCTCTACGCGGTGAATGCCGGCGCGAACTCGGTGGCCGTGATCCCGCTCACCGGCCCCAATGCGAACAAGGTCACGGGCCTGATCCCGACGGCCTACGAGCCGCACGACATTACGTTCAGCGCCGACGGGAACTGGATGTATATCGTGAACGGCAAGAGCATCACGGGCGCCAACCCCGGCCACCTGTATGGCCACACGGAACTCGTCACCAACGTGACCTTCCCGGGTGGCAACGCGGCAGCCGCGGCCGCGGCGAGGGCGTCGAACCAGTATCAGTTCCAGCTCGAACGCGCGTCGCTCGTCAGCGCGAAAGTGCCCAACGCGCAAGAACTCCATGAGTTGACGGAGATCGTTGCGCGGAACAACTTCTACTCGGAAGATACGGCCGAACACGGGGAGCGGAAGATCGAGTTCCTGCGCAACCGGATCAAGCACGTCATTTACATCGTCAAGGAAAACCGCACGTTCGACCAGATCCTCGGCGACCTGCACAACGGTGCGAACACGGCTCCGGCGCTGACCATGTTCGGCAAGAACATCACGCCGAATTTCCACAGCATCGCGAGCAATTTCGTCACGCTGGACAATTTCATGGATCCCGGCGACGGCAGCATGGACGGTTGGTCATGGGCGTTGCAGGGCCGCGTGACCAATACCGAAACGATCACCCAGCAGATCAACTACGCGGCCGTGAACCGTGGCTTGTCCTACGAATCCGAAGGGTCGAACCGCAACGTGCCGGTCAATCTGGCAACCGTCGCGGAACGCGACCACGCAACCAACGGCGCATACAGCAGCGGGGCCGGCGGATTGGCCGGCGGCCCGGTCAACCTGTTGGCGGGCGTTGGCAACCACGCGTCGTCCGACGCACCGTTCGGAATCCAGAAGGGCTACATCTTCAATGCCGTGCTCGAAGCAGGGGGCACCGTGCGCAATTACGGATTCCTGGTCAACAATATCGGCAGCATCGGCACCAAGAGTTCGCCGGTGTCGAACCCGTTCGCGGCCGGTATCGTGCAGGCGGCCCCGCTCGAACCGACGCTCGCCGCATTCACCGACGTCTACTTCCGCGGTTACGACCAGAACTATCCGGACCTGTGGCGGTACAACGAATGGAAACGCGAATTCGACCAGTTCGTCGCGCAGGGGAACCTGCCCAGCCTGTCGACGGTTCGCTTCAGCCATGATCACACGGGCAGCTTCGGTACCGCACTCGCCGGCGTCAACACGCCGGAAACCCAGCAGGCCGACGACGACCTGGCAGTCGGCCGGCTCGTCGAGGCCGTGGCCCACAGCCCCTATGCGGCAGACACGCTGATCATCGTCACCGAAGACGATTGCCAGGACGGCCCGGATCACGTCGATTCGCATCGAGCGACGACCTATGTGGTCGGGCCGTACGTCAAGCAGCACGCGGTGGTCAAGACGCGCTACAGCCAGGTGAATGTGCTGCGGACGATCGAGGACATTCTCGGCACGCAGCACATCAATCTGAACACGGCCTATCAGCGGCCGATGACGGACGTCTTCGACATCCATTCATCAGGCGCATGGACCTACGACGCAACCATCTCGACCGTCCTGAAGACGACGACGCTGGCGCTGGGCGGGCAGGACGGCGCCGTGCAATTCGCACGGGGTCCGGACGTCAAGCCGACGCACGACGCCGCCTATTGGGACCGCGTCACCGCGGGTTTCAATTTCGACGAGGCCGATCAGGTGCCGCCCGCCAAATACAACAAGGTGCTGTGGTCCGGCATCAAGGGCAAGCGACCGTATCCGACGGTGCTCCGCGGTCAGCAGATTGCCGATACGGACGACTGACGCACGGCACGACTGCACGGGCGACGCAGCGCGCGTCGCCCGCCAGCGTGGTGGCAACACGTGCGGCAATGGCAGCCGTCTGGCCGTCGATGATCGCGACCAACAGCGGTCTGACAAAGGTCGCATTGGAGCGACGCTTCCCGTTCAACGCAGCGTGCTGATCCCGGAGGCTTGCGTCGTCACGTCGCGATAGAACGCATCGATCGCATCCACCATCTGCGAGAGCCCCGGTTGCTCGAGCGGATAGTGCCCGGCGTTGTCGAGCATCACCACCTTCACCGGCACCTTCCGGACCCGCGCGAGGAACGGTTCGCTGAGGTGCAGCGGCGTCCACCGGTCCGCAGCGGGCTGGGTCAGCAGGATCGGGCAGACGTCGAACTGCTCGGGCTCCACTACCGGCTGATACGACATGTAAGAGCTGAGAAAGGCCATCGTCATCGCATTGCCTGCCGAGCGCCGGTCGGACAGCCACACTTTCAGCGCGGCGTCGTTGTTGACCAGCGCGGACATCTTGCTGGCCAATGTCATCGGGATGCGCAAGGCTTTCAGCGGCGTCATCGCGCCGAGGTTCAACATCGGGCCGCCGACGCGGCTCATGAACAGATTGCGTGCCGTCTCGTCACGCACCTGTTGAAGGCGCTGGTCGAGAAAGGTCATGCCGACGATGCCCTTCACCTTCCGGTTCATCGCGGCCACGTGATACGTGAGCATGCCGCCCGCGCTCAGTCCGTAAAGCACGATCGGGCGCTTGTCCTTGCCGAGTTCCGCATCGACGAGGTCGCTGCCGGCGCGCACCCAGTCGTCGTAGCGGACCAGCGCGCCTTTGGCGACCTCGGTCATCCCGTATTCGGGCATGTCGACCGCAATCGTCTCGTAGCCGCGCCGCGCCAGTTGCTCGCCGAGGATCATCGACATCTGGCGCCCGTTCGTGCCGACGCCGTGAAACAGGATCACCTTCACCTTCGCTTGCGGGTTGCGGTACGTGTCGAGATGGAGGCGATGGCCGTTCCAGTTCCACCATTCCTCACGTGGCAATTGATCATCCTTCCACTGGAATTCGGGCGGGAGAAACTTCTGCATGTCGCGCCAGACAGGCTGGCTTGCGTAGGTCATCGGCATGGAGGCTGACTCGGTCGGGTTTGATGGGGTGGCTTCTTCGGCGTGTGCGGGCGCACTCAGTGCGGTCGACGCGCCGATCGCGAGCAGCAGCGGTCTGGCTCGGCGAATGGCAGGGATGAGGGTCATGGCGGCGTTGCGGTGCGGGTTGCGATGCCCACCATCTTCGTCGGGCAGCCGTCGGCGATCCATGTTGGGGCAGGCCAACCGCTTTAGAATCTAGGCCAACACTCACGGCGAGGCGCCCGATGAACGTCTGGAATTTTGCACGCAGCCCGGCTTCGGTCCTGCTCATGATCGCGTACGGACGCGGCCGGAAGATCTCGCCGTCGGCGTTGCTCAAAGGCTCGCAACTGACGCAGAAGCAACTCGCCGATCCGGACTTCACGGTGCTGGCAGCGCAGGAGCTGACAGTCGCGTCGAACCTGTTGGCGCTCACCGGGCACGAAGCCGACCTGGGCCTGAAGCTCGGCCTGTCGTACCAGCTGTCCGCCTACGGATTGCTGGGATACGGGATGATGAGCAGCGCGACGGGCATGGCGGCGATCGCGCTCGCAGGCCGCTATCTGGCGCTGACGTACACCTACGTCGGGATGGCGTATCGTCGAGCCGGGCCGCACGACGTGGTCACGTTCGAGCCTGCGCCGGAGCTGTCTGCGGATCTGCAGCGCTTCTTCGTCGGGCGCGCAATGGGCGCCACCTGCCGGGTGCTGCGCGACGTGATCGGCAGCGATTTCGCACTCGCGACATTCGATCTGGCTTACGACGGCGAGCCCGGCGGGAAGAGTCAGGTGCTGGGCGCGAAGGTCCGGTACGGCCAGCGCGCCAGCGCGATCACGTTCGAGCATGCGCACCTCGAGCGGCCGCTGCCCCAGGCGAATGCCGCCACCGCCGCGATGTGCGAGCGCATGTGTGCCGAGCTGCTCGCGCGCCGGCGAACCCGCCTCGATATCGTGTCCTTCCTGAATGAATACCTGGCCACGCACACGTTCGACAGCCCGCCGCAGCTGAAGGACATCGCGGCGCTGCTCAACACCAGCGAACGCACGCTCAAGCGCAGGCTGCAGGAAGAGGGCGCCTGCTTCCGGGACATCTCGAACGCGGTGCGCAAGGCAAGGGCACATGCGCTGATCGTCGAGGGACGCCTGTCGATCAAGGAGATCGCGCAGGAGCTGGGGTTCAGCGACGTGTCGTCGTTTTCGCAGGCCTACAAGCGATGGACGGGCACGGCGCCGAGCATGACGCGATTGCGCGCGTAGCGCGCAGATTCTCGATCGATGCCGGAGGTGTCGAGGTTGCTCATGGCGTGGCGATGGACATCAGACCCTATGCGATCTTTCCTCGTGTCTATCGTGTCTATCGCGTCGATGGCCAGGACGACGTGCGGCAACCTGAATGCCGGATACCGTGGAGCCCGTCGCGACGCCAGTCATTAGTATTCCGATAAAACCAAGCAAGACTGCGATGATTCGGCCGACGGTTGTTGTCGCCACGATGTCGCCATAGCCGATTGTCAGCGCCGTGACCGCGCAAAAATAGAGCGTCTCGCCAGGTGTTGACGGAGTTCGCGTGGCTGTATCAATTGCTCCGCCGAAGTAGTACATCAGAATGGCCAGGATAAGGAAGAGTACGAGCAAGATCGCCAGAATGCGGCGCAGTCGCCAGAAAATTTTTGTGACTTCAACCGCAGCGTGGTGTGGCGAAATTTCACTGTGGAGATCGTTCCCGGCATCGTCGCTCATGTAGCGGCCATCGAAATATTCGAGATTGCGGTTCTACTCATCGTTGTTCCATCGTACCCACCCATCTCGACGAGTTGTTCGACAGCGAACAGCAGGTCTGCTACGCGACGTTCTCAACGCTCTTGTGTAGGGCTATTCGACGATTTTGCCAAAATGTGAGGGTCATTCATATCTTTCTTTGTGAATGTGAATCACATTCATGTTTTACATGACCAAGATCAAATCACAGTCACGGCGTTTTTGCGATCGTGCGTCTGTGCGTTTGCCTTGAGTGGAATCAGCATCACCTCGCTGTGCAGATCCTGTCGTTTGCCGACAGCGAGGCGATGCTTCGCCAAGCGGACGGATCCTGATCAACTGCTGTTCAAACAGAGTGAAAGCGATGTTCATATTGAAGGTCATTCTCGCTGCGTTCCTGATGCTGGCCGTTCCGCTCGCTTGTGCGGGCGTCTTCCTTGGGCTTTTGACGGCGCTGCGGCAATTGTTCGTGCCTGGGCCCAGGAAGCGGCATGTCGCCGCGCGGCAATGACCGGCGCTGGTCATGCCGGATGAAACAGCGATTCAGCCGCGCATCGAGCGAGATGCATGAAATCCGTACGAGTGCGCTGGATCGCCTGTGTTGACCAATCTAAAACAAGGAGCACCGATGTCCTGGCTGGCTGGAACACTGCAGCACTATCCCGAGATAGCCGTATTTCTTTCTCTTGGAATCGGTTATTGGGTGGGGGGAAAGAGCATCAAGGGCTTCAGTCTCGGTGCCGTGACGGCAACCTTGCTGGCGGCCATCGTAATCGGGCAACTTCATATTTCCATTTCGCCGAACGTCAAGTCGGTGTTCTTCCTGATGTTTCTGTTTGCCGTGGGCTATGGAGTCGGGCCGCAGTTCGTCCGCGGAATCGCAAAGGATGGCTTGCCACAGGCTCTGTTCGCCGTCGTTCAATGCGTGTTGTGTCTCGCGATACCGGTCATTGCCGCGAAACTGGCGGGCTACAGCGTAGGGTCAGCGGCCGGACTGTTCGCCGGATCACAGACCATTTCGGCATCGATGGGCCTCGCCACGGACGCCATCAACCGGCTCGGGCTTCCGGCCGACCAGGCCAAGGCGCTACTGGATCAGATGCCGACCGCCTATGCCGTGTCGTATATCTTTGGCACCGTTGGCTCCGCCGTGATTCTTGCCACATTGGGCCCGAAACTGTTGCGCATCGATCTGGTAGCCGCGTGCAGGGAGTACGAGGCGAGCGTGGGCGGTGCGCAGGAACCGGGTGACGCAGGCCAGGCATGGCACCGGTATGAACTGCGCGCCTACAGGATCGCCCCGGATAGCACGATTGCCGGCAAGACGGTGCGCGAGGTGGAAGCACTTGAGCCCGAAGGCGCGCGGTTGTTCATCGAGCGGGTCAGACGCGCAAACGTGATCGAAGAGGCGACGCTGAATCTCGTTCTGCAGCCCGATGACGTGGTGGCGGTCGCCGGTCCTCGCGAGCAGCTGATTTTGCTACTTGGTGCAAGAGATCGGGACACTAGCCATGACGGCGAGCATGCCGTCTCGACGCGCGTCGCGCCAGCCCTCGAAGTAGACGATCCTGAATTGCTTGCGGTGCCGGCGGAAGGCGTGGATGTCTACGTGACCAGCAAAGCCGTGGACGGAAGGACGTTGCACGAACTCGCCGGCTTGCCTGCTGCGCGCGGCGTCTATCTGCGCAAGATCAAGCGAGGTCCGACAGAAACGCAGATCCCGGTTCTGCCCAACACCGTGCTGCATCGGGGCGACGTCGTGACGATCGTCGGTCGAACGCAGGACACGACTGCCGCCGCGAAAGCACTGGGTGTGCTGGACAGGCCGACCAATGCAGCCGACGTTGCCTTCGTGATGCTGGCCATGACCGTGGGGGCGCTATTGGGCGCGATGGTCATCAAGGTGGGAGCAGTTCCGATCACGCTCTCGACCGCCGGTGGCGCGTTGATAGCCGGGATCGTCTTCGGTTGGCTGCGCGCGATTCATCCTACGTTCGGCCGTATTCCAGAACCGACGGTCTGGTTCATGAACTCAGTCGGTCTGAACGTCTTTATCGCCGTCGTTGGCATCACGGCTGGTCCAGGTTTCGTTGCCGGCTTGCAGCACCTGGGGATCAGTCTGTTCCTGTGGGGCATTTTCGCCACGACGCTGCCGCTGATTCTGGGGATGTTGATCGCCAAGTACGTGTTCCGTTTCCATCCCGCGATTCTGCTTGGGGTATGCGCTGGCGCCAGAACCACGACAGCGGCGCTCGGGATGATCTGCGACGCGGCGAAGAGTCAGATTCCGGGCCTCGGCTACACCGTGACCTACGCGGTAGGCAATACGTTGTTGACTATCTGGGGCATGGTGATCGTGATGGTAATGACGTGAACGGGCCGGTAGCGATACTGCCGGCGTTGATAATCGTAAGTACTGCGTGTCAATTCAGCGCTGGCACCGTAGCAGGTCCATTCAAGACGTCTTGACATGTCTAGCCGTCACTTCCTCTATTTTTCCTCAATGAAGGAGTTTCACATGAATATTCCGATCGAAAAAATCACCCCGTACGACGAGTTCAACTATCCGGTGCCTGAGGACGCGTTTCCGCAACACGGGATGTCCGCTCGCGCGGCGGAGGCGCTGGTGATCAGCGACGAATGGACGGATACCAACCCGATGCTGAACATGTCGTCGTTCGTCACGACCTACGGCGAGCCGGAGGCGATCGAGACGGCAAAGCGGAACATGTACAAGAACTACATCGACCACGACATGTACCCGCAGCTTTTCGCGATGGAGACGCGGATGGTGAAGTGGCTGCATCAATTGTGGAACGGTCCGAAGGGCGTCGAACCATACGGCACCGCCACGGTGGGGTCGTCGGAAGCATGCATGCTGGCGGGCCTCGCACACAAATGGAACTGGCGGCAGGCTCGCGAGAAAGCAGGCAAGGACGCGACGCGGCCGAATATGGTCACGGGTGGCAATGTCCAGATCGTGTGGAAGAAATTCCTGCGGTACTTCGATGTCGAGCCGCGAATCGTACCGCTCGAACCTGGCAACTATCGGCTCACTGCTGAACACCTGGAGCAGTATGTCGACGAAAACACCATCGCGGTGGTCGCAATAGCGGGGCAGACGTTCACTGGCGAGGACGACGACATCCAAGGGATCCACGACTGGCTCGATGCTTACGAAAAAAGGACCGGCATCTCGATCCCGATGCACATCGATGCGGCGTCCGGCGGTTTCGTCAATCCATTTCTCTATCCGGAATACGAGTGGGACTTTCGTTTCCCGCGCGTGCTGTCCATCAATGCCTCCGGGCATAAATACGGGCTCACGCCGCCAGGGCTCGGCTGGGTCATTTTCCGGGAGCGCAAGGTATTCAACGAGGACCTCGTGTTCTACGTGAATTATCTGGGCGGGGAAATGCCGACCGCCACGCTGAACTTCAGTCGCAACGGCTTTCAGATCGCGGTGCAGTATTACCAGTTCTTGCGTCTCGGGTTCGACGGTTATAAGCGAATCATGCGGCACACGCTGGATAACGCGATCGCGTTGCGCGAGATGCTGTTGGAGAGCGGCTACTTTACGGTGATGAACGAGACGCAACGCATTCCTGTCGTGGCCGTCACGCTCGACAAGCGCATCAGGAATTTCAACGAATTCGATGTCTCCAACAAGGTACGCGAGAAAGGCTGGGTACTGTCTGCGTATTCCATGCCTGCGAATGCAGAAGAGGTGATGAGCCTGCGGGTGGTGATCAGGCCGCACATCAACCACAACGTCGCGCAATTGTTGGGGCACGACATCATCAACGCTTGCAAGTATCTCGAGGAACGGGGTGGCAACGCTACGCCTCCGAAGCTGCACGCGCATGCAAAGACAAAGTCCTCTCAGTCAAAGTGTTGAGTCGAGCGTTCACACGCAAAGTATTCCAACGGAGAACACCATGACACAAGGCAACGACTCGAAGGAACAGGCCGGTCTCGACGCACTGAGTCCATTCGAGCTGAAGGACGAGCTGATCAAGGCGGCCGGCGGCGGTGCTGTCGAGCGTCCCGCCAACCTCTCGATGCTCAACGCGGGCCGCGGCAACCCCAACTTTCTCGCGACGGTTCCCCGTCATGGCTTTTGGCAGCTTGGCCTGTTCGCGATGCGCGAGTCCGAGCGCTCGTTCGCGTACATGCCGGAGGGCGTGGGCGGTTTCCCGCAGCGCGCGGGCATCGTCGAGCGCTTCGAGCTGTTCTTGCGCGAAAACAACGGGCTGCCCGGCATCGCTTTCCTCGCGGGCGCGGTATCGTACGTGCGCGACCAACTCGGCCTCTCGGCGGGCAATTTCCTCCATGAGATGACCGAAGGCATCCTGGCGTGCAACTATCCGGTCCCGGATCGCATCCTGAAGAACACCGAAATCATTGTCGGCCAGTACTTGCGCCGCGAGATGATCGGCAAGCATCCATTCGTCGGCGAGTTCGACGTGTTCGCGGTGGAAGGCGGCACGGCGGCGATGACGTACATCTTCAACACGATGCGCGAGAATTTCCTCATCAAGCCGGGCGACACCATCGCGCTCGGCATGCCGATCTTCACGCCGTACATCGAGATTCCCGAGCTCGGCGATTACCAGCTCAATGTCGTGCACGTCGACGCCGATGTGCAGAACGGCTGGCAATACGCGAAGAAGGAGCTGGACAAGCTGCGTGATCCAAAGGTCAAGGCGTTCTTCCTCGTGAATCCGAGCAACCCGCCGTCGGTGAAGATTGACGACGCGAGCCTCGAATACATCGCCGAGATCATCAAGGAGCGTCCGGACCTCATCATCCTTACCGACGACGTCTACGGCACCTTCGCCGACAACTTCGTGTCGCTCTTCGCGCTCGCGCCGAAGAACACGATTCTGGTGTACTCGTACTCGAAGTATTTCGGCGCGACGGGCTGGCGCCTGGGCGCGATTGCGACGCATCGCGACAACGTGCTCGACCACACGATCGCGCGCCTCCCCATGGAGCAGAAGAGGGCGCTGCACCAGCGCTACGAATCGATCACGACGGAGCCGGACAAGCTCAGGTTCATCGATCGCCTCGTCGCGGACAGCCGCACGGTCGCGCTCAATCACACGGCGGGCCTCTCCACGCCTCAGCAGGTGCAGATGGTGCTGTTCTCGTTGTTCGCGCTGATGGATACGCCGGACGCGTACAAGAACACGTTGAAGCGCCTGATCCGCAGTCGCAAGCGCGCGCTGTTCGAAGAGATGGGCGTTGCATACGACGACGGCGATCCGAACCAGGTTGACTACTACACGATCCTCGACCTGGAATACCTGGGCGAAAAGCTTTTCGGGCGCGACTTCGTCGAGTGGCTGCTCAAGCAGGTTCAGCCGAACGAGATGCTGTTCCGTCTCGCGCATGAGGCGCACGTGGTGCTGCTGCCCGGCAAGGGCTTCGGCACGCCACATCCGTCCGGTCGAGTGTCGCTTGCGAACCTCAACGAATCGGAGTACCGCAAGATCGGTCGGGCAGTACGCAAGCTTATCGAAGATTACGTGCGGCGCTACAACGATGCGACGGGTCGGAAGCTCGATACGAAAGCGGTCGGAGCGCAACGTTCATGAGCCTTCGACCGTGTGCTGCGGGCCGTATTGCCGGGCGAAAGCACTGTTCCGATTGCTTTATGAATATCGCAGCGCCATCGACTCCGGGGAGATGAATATGGTCAAGACAAAGGAAAAAACCTGCCGCGACGGCAAGCCGCGGGAAAGGGGGCGCAGGAAGTCCATGTCAGGTAAGGAATACAGGCAAGCGCTGTTTCCGTTGCAGGTGGAACTGGTCCGGCTCCAGGAGTGGGTGGTGCAGACCGGGGCCAAGGTTTGCATTGTGTTTGAGGGGCGCGACGGGGCCGGCAAAGGTGGCACGATCAAGGCCCTGACCGAGCGTGTCAGCTCCCGAGTATTCCGGGTCGTGGCGCTGCCGGCACCTACCGAGCGCGAGAAAACACAGATGTATGTCCAGCGCTATCTTCCGCATCTGCCCGCTGCGGGTGAAGTGGTGATCTTTGACCGAAGCTGGTACAACCGGGCCGGTGTCGAGCGCGTGATGGGTTTTTGCACGGAAGAGCAGGTGGAAAGCTTCTTCCGGGCCGTGCCGCTCGTCGAGCAGGCAATTCTCCACTCGGGCATCCTGCTATTCAAGTACTGGCTGGAGGTCAGCCCGGAAGAGCAGGCCCGCAGACTCGACGCACGTATCGAGGACGGCCGAAAAACCTGGAAGCTCTCGGATATGGACCTGAAGTCGTACAGCCGTTGGTACGACTATTCTCGAGCTCGCGATGCGATGTTCCGTGCGACTGACACGGCTCTTGCGCCGTGGTATGTGATCAAGTCGAATGACAAACAGCGGGCACGCCTGAACCTGATTACCGATCTGCTCGGCAAGATTCCGTACGAAAGCCTGCCACGCAAGCAGGTGTCTCTGCCCGAACGGCAGCAAGCGGAAGGCTACGTCGAACCCGCGTACCCGTATAAATACGTGACCGAGAAGTACTAGGGTCTGTTTACACTTGCTTGGCGTCTTGCGGGCCGCGTGCCCCTTCGCCGAACACGCCTGCGATGCGCGCGCGACACGTGTCCCGCTCGCGCATCTTCGTTCCGCTGCTGGACGTGATGCGCGACGGCATCCGTCACCGTCGGATAGAAATTCAGTTGCCCGAACGTGTCGAACAATCGATAAGCGCGCAAACGGTCCTTCACCGGCCCCTTCATTTCCGCGAAGCACAGCGCGATCCCGCGCTCCCCGAGTTCGCCGCGCAGTGCGACGAGCCGGTCCGCTGCGCTCACGTCGATATCGGTAACGGGCTCGGCCGCGACGACGACGCATGTTACCGGCGACGGCGCACGCGCGAGCGCAGTATGCAGATGCTCGCAAAAGATCTCGACGTTCGCATAGAAGAGCGGTGCGTCCCAGCGAAACAGCACGAGCCCCGGTGTCTGCACGGCGTCCGGATGACGGGCAATGTCGTGATAGCCACGGACACCTGCTAGCCGGCCGAGCACCGCATCGTACGGATGCCACGCCCGCCACACGAACGACAGCAGCGACAGCGCGCTCGCAAGTAGAATGCCCGGCACGACGCCGACGCCAATGACGCCTGCGAAGCACAGCACCGCGATCAGGCATTCGCCGCGGCGCATCCGGTACAGCCTCACGATACTGCCGACGTCGGCGATGCCGAACGCTGCGTAGACCACGATCGCCGCCAGCGCGGCGCGCGGCACCAGCACCAGCAGCGTCGGCGCAACAACGAGCAGCAGCACGATACAGGCCGCCGCGACCAGATTCGTGATCTGGCTCTGCGCACCGGCCGCCATCGCAACGGGCGTGCGCGACGCGCTGCTGCTGACGGCACAGCCTTGCATCAGGCCGGCCAGCAGGTTGGCGGCGCCCAGCGCGACGAGTTCCTGATTGCGATCCGGCGCGTCGCCGGCGCGCATCGCGAGTGCACGCGACAGCATGCTGATGTCGGCGAACGAAACGAGTGCAATCGCGATTGCGCCCGACGCAAGCGCGGTCACGTCCGCCAGCGAGACGGCGGGAAGATGCGGTGTCGGCGCACCGGCGGGCAACGCGCCTACCGTCGCGACGTCGTGTAGCGGCGGCAGCCGTCCAATCAGGGTTGCAGCGAGCACGGCTATCAGCATTCCCGGCCAGCGCGGTGCGATTTGCTTCAGAAGCGGAATGGCCGCGAGCACACCCAAGCCGAGCAAGCACGCGTTCCCGGAGAACTGGCCGCGCAGCAGGTGTTGGACGGTAGCCGATATGCCGCCACCCGTTGCTGGCATGCCAAGCAGCTCCGGCAACCGGCCGACGACGAGCGTGGCGGCAATCCCGTTCAGGTAGCCGTACTGGATCGGGCGCGAAAGCAGGTCGGTCACGAAGCCGAGCCCGAGCGTGCCGATCAGGATGCAGATTGTCCCGGCCGACAGGGCCAACGCCGCAGCCAACGCCACTGCGCGTTGCGGGTCGTGGCCGGCAAGCGGCGCGATGGCGCCGGCAATCAGCGCGGCCAGCGCCGAATCGGGCCCGAGCACGAGAATCCGGCTCGGGCCCAGCAACGCGTAGGCAAGCAATGCGGCGATCGACGCATGGAGCCCCGTCACCGCGGGCAGGCCGGCGGCCTGCGAGTAGCTCATGCCGACCGGTACGAGTACCGCGGTCAGCGCGATGCCCGCATAGAGATCTCGAGCAAGCCACGCGCGCCGGTAGTGCGTCAGCAGCGCGATCCCTGGAAGATATCGTGCGAGGGGTTCGGGAAGAGACCGGTTCATCGCATGTTCGCCGGTGGAATGAGCGCGCGGTTCCGATATCGTGGCGACGGATCGTCGAGATGGAGGTCTGCGGCAAGTGAGCCAACAGAACTCATCCGATGGTCCCCCGGTAGCCGGCAAGCGGCGGATCGTCATTTCATCGTGTCAGCAACCGTCCGGTACCGGTTGACCCACGTCAAGCACCGGTTGCCGAGACGTGCGCGGCTGATCCACGGCGCGCTCACGATCGGCGAAATCAAATGCGCGCGAGACCTTCCGAGTCGACGATGCGAATCTGCTTGCCTTGCGTGGCGACAAGCCCGTTCCGCTGGAATTTCGACAGCATGCGGCTGACCGTCTCGAGCTTCATGCCGAGATAGTCGCCGATTTCATCGCGCGTCATCCGCAACACGAATTCCGCCGCCGAATAACCACGTGCCTTGAAGCGCGTGGATAGATTCAGGAGAAATGTAGCCACGCGCTGTTCGGCGCTCATCGTGCCCAGCAGCAGCATCAGCCCCGATTCGCGGACAATCTCGCCACTCATCATCTGGTAGACATGATGTTGCATCGCCCGTACCTCGCGACACAACTGCTCGAGCTGGCCGAACGGGATGATGCAGACCGTGCTGTCTTCGAGCGCGATTGCATCGCCGTTATGACGACCTGTATGCAAACCGTCCAGCCCGAGCGACTCGCCGACGATCTGAAAACCGGTCACTTGCTCGTCTCCATCACGATGCACCATCACGGTCTTGAATGAACCGGTCCTCACGGCGTAGATGCTCTTGAACGTATCGCCTGCGCCGTAAAGGTGTTCCCCGCGCTTGACGTGACGTGTCGTGCAGATCATCGCGTCGACGCGTGCGAAATCCTCGTGCGTCAGGTCTTGCGGCATGCATACGGTCCGTAGCGCGCATGACGAACAGCGGGACGTGGCGCGCTTGGGTTGGTCCGCACGTTCCACCGGATGAAGGGGAATGAAAGGGTACAACGGCGCGGCTGTCGGGACATTGGCATGGTTCAGCATGATCTGCTCCAGTTAATTGGGCCTGCAGCGAACTGCGCCGAGGCAAGGTCGCGTCGACCATTTCACAAGTGGTGTCGATTTTTGTACCGTCTTCCTGAAACGATCTCCGAACCGGCTCTTGCCGAACGATGGATGCCGCCGCGATCGGGCGGCGCCCCCTCGTTCCGGGGGCACATCGTTACCTACTTTTGTCGACAGACAGTATGGGGTGGCTGACGCGTCAGCGAAATCAGCCGTGATTGAAATCGTGGTAAGTAATACGGAAGTCTTGTAGGACGTTTCCTACACGGGTGCGACGTACTGCCGCAGCCGTGGCTCCGCTGACACCTCGGGGCAGTCGTTCGACCACACGGTGACATCCGATTTCTCGTCGAGGCAGGCTATACGGTGCTCGCGATCTCGACGCGTAACCCTGGCGCGCAAGCGCGAGACGGCCGATGTGACGCGCTGCGCTCCGTCACGCTGCTCGCGGCACAGACGGATTTCAGCGAAGCCGACGCGCCGTACCGGAGCCGGCACGACTTCATTTGCGAGACGTCCTCGGTCGACGGCTCATGGTGGACCTGCTGGCGCGACTGGCTGCGCGAGCGCTCGACGGGCAACGCGCCCGCGCGCGGGCCGGAAGCAGGGCTCGGACCGGCGCCGGGCGCCGACTTGCTCGAAACATGAACGGTTGAAAACCCATTCCGGCGCACTTGCACTCGTTATCGCTCGTCCCGCGCGGTCGGGTTGAGCAGCGCGACGAAGGCGGCGATGCCGGCAATCAGCGCGACGATCGCATAGATAAAGAGGTGCTGGTCGTCGAACAGCATCCCGTGCACCACGCCGAGCAACGCGCCCAACGTAATGAACACGAAGAGCGTCGCGAGCACGATGCGGGATTGCCTGCGTATCATGTGTTCTCCTGAATGACGGTTTCCGCTTGCCCGGCGGCCTCGGCGGCCGCGGCGTCCGAGGTCATGATCGCGTGCCGGGGCGCGGCGCGGTTGATCCATATCAACGGACGGAAACGGCGCAACCGCTCGGCCCCGTTCTCGCCACCGGGGATGCGTCATGCTTGATGCACGTCAATGAGGGCGTTGTATGCCGGGCAGAGCTTCCAGCCCGCGCCAGGTTTTACGCAACCGTTGACCTGCATCAGTGATCCGGCCGCGCATGCGCTCACAGTCGAGTCGATGGAACGCTACCGGCGCGCGATGCGCTTCGAAGACACCGGGCTCCGCACAGTGACTCCGTTCGGCGTGGTCGGTGCGCCATGGATCGATACCACGGCGCTCGCTCGCGACCTGCATGCGATGTCACGATCCTGTGGTCGATCGGGTAGTCGATGTATCGACTGCCGTCTGAGGTGGCGCGAGCCGTTCCGACAGCGGCAGGTTCTCCGTTGAGGCAGATCATGCGTGCGCGCGTTATGTGCTCTATCACGCGGCCGTCGCCGCGCGGTGTCCACGAGTGAGAGGGATGACATGCAAACGCCGGAAACGAAAAGCGCCGTACAGGCGATCCTCAGGGAACACCAACAACTGTCGACCATTATCACGGGCATGCAGCGCTTCGTCGAACTTCTCGGCGCTGGTGCGAAGACACCCGGATTGATGGTGCTTCGCGCCATGCTGTACTACATTCGCGAATTTCCCGAGCAGGTTCATCACCCCAAGGAAGACTGCTTTATTTTTGCGCGCCTGTGGCACCGTGCCTACGATCTCGATAAGACCATCGCTGATCTCGAGGAGCAGCATGTTCGAGGCGAAACGCTGGTGCGAAATATCGAACATGCACTGACCCGATATGAACTGGCTGGCGAGTCAGCTCTTCCGGTCTTGCGCAAGATGGTCGACGACTATGCCGCGTTCTACAGAAATCACATGCGCCTGGAAGAAGAGGTCATACTGCCTGCCGCAACGAAATGGCTGACGGCGCAAGACTGGCACGAAATCCATGAGGCGTTCGGCGCAAACCGTGACCCGTTCGCAGGCGTCGAGGCAGAGGAAGATCTCGGCCACCTCTTCTCATTGATCGTCAACGCCATCCCGGTGGCGTAAATCCGGGTTCGCGCCGGGCGCGATACGGGCGCAATACGGGCGGCCGTCGCAACGTCGACGATCCGCCCGAAGGCCGGAGCTCTGGAACCCGGCCAGCACGTCGCGATTGTCCCGTGTCTGATCCAGGTCAATTACCCCGAATCTTCTCGACCGATACTTGACTCAACCTGGCAGTCAGCCAAGGGGATCGACATGCAAACGCCAGCAGCAAGAAGCGCCGAGGCCGACGATGTTTCGGTCCATGCTGTATTACATCGGCGAATATCCGGAGCAGCTGCATCACCCCAAGGAAGAGCGCTGCCGGCGTTGCGCGAGATGGTCGAAGCATACGCGGCGTTTTCCGCAAATCACAGGCGTCTGGAAGAAGAGGTGATTCTGCCTGCCGCGCATCAGTGGGCTGACTGACGAGGACTGGAACGCACTCGATGAGGCGTTTGGTGCAAACCGCGATCCGTTCGGCGACGTCGAGGTCGAGGCAGATCTCGGTCGCCTCTTTGCCATGATAGTCAGGGCCATCCGGGAACCCTATGTCTGAGCACTCAGCAGCCGCGTCAAGGGGCGCGGGTCCGCGGTCCGGAAACGCAAGCAGTGCGATAGCCGCCGCGTGCCGAGCCGGCGAGCGGGTCTCGCGGTCATGCGAACGTCGATCTGCAATGGCCCGGGCGGCCTCGGCTGTTCTGTTGGCATCCTCATCGTCGATCTAGCATTGCAGTACGGCGGGTAGAGCACGTTAGTGCGCGTATAGGCGCCCCGTGGGGAGAGTCTTTCCAGCACGCGCAAGCGCCAGCGTCCCGACGACGGGGATTTCAAGCAGCCGCATGGCGCTTAACCGGAGGCACGTGACATGAAAATTTTGGCGCTGACCATCACCCTTGGGCTCGTGCTTGCCGGAACAGCCTGTCACGACCTGGAGCATTCCCGGGCTGTCGACAATCCGTCTGTTTCCGGAAAGACGATCGCAGAGCAGGTTTGCTCGAACTGTCACGGCGTGACGGGCGTCGCAGTGTCGCCCATGTTCCCCAAGCTGGCGGGCCAGCAGCGGGAATACCTCGTCAATCAATTGACGGACCTTAGAAACCGCGCCCGATCCGACCCACACGCCAAAACGTTCATGTGGGGCTTCACCCACTTGACCGATGCGCAGATCGGCGAAATCGCCAACTGGTTTTCAAGTCAGCCACCGGTCATGGGATCGCCGGGCAATCCCATAACCATGGAGCAAGGCAGGGCGATCTTCTTCTCCGGCCTGCCCGACAAGGGCGTTCCGGCTTGCACGACATGTCACGGGCAGAATGGCGAGGGAATGGGGCAGTTTCCACGGCTTGCCGGCCAGCACCAGGAGTACGTCGTGACGCAACTCCTGGTGTTTCAGCGCACGGATCAAAGGCCTCGCGGCGCGACGATGAAGGCGGTTTCACGAAACATGTCGGAGCAGGAGATGCGACAGGTGGCGGCTTTCGTGGAGGCTTTTCCGCCGGCGGCTGGCGCGGTGAAAGGAACGCCGGCCACCCAATAGCCTGAATGCGCGTGGCATTGGTCCCCAACACATCTCTTTCGTTGCGAAGAATCCGAACACATGACGAGAGTGTTATTCATTTGCAGCCGGAACCGGCTGCGCAGCCCGACGGCGGAAGCCGTGTTCGCTCAGTGGCCGGGCATCGAGACGGATTCGGCGGGGCTCGCGCCCGATGCGCAAGCGAGGGTGTCGCGCGAGCAGATCGCGTGGGCCGAGATCATCTTCGTGATGGAGCGCACACACAAGGCCCGGCTGTCGAAGCAATTCGGCGCGGACCTGAAAAGCAAGAGAATCGTGTGTCTCGACATTCCCGACCGGTACGCATACATGCAGCCTGAACTGATCGCGCTGCTCGAACGCAAGGCGGGCAGGTTGCTGCGGTCGTGAATCGGGCGATGGAACTGCGACGCGGTCGTTATCGGCGGGCGCACGGGCCGCGGCACGTTGGTCGCGCGTTCAATCGCCACCGAAGCCGGCGTTCGTCAGCAGGTCGTCGACGATGATCTCGCCGGCCGCGCGTCCGGCGCTGAGGGCATCCAGCGTGTCGGCGAACGGTTTCCCGGTATCGTCGGACAGCCGCACCGGCGAGAAGAAGATCGACGACGTGTCGCCCTCGCGAACCTGCACGACGGCGACATAGCCAGGCGCAAGCGCAGTCGCGCCGGCGTCGCCGGCCGGATGATGTTCGCAGCGGACTTCGATCGTGTACCCGCGGTAGGTGTACTTGCTGGTCATGTCGGGCTCGCTAAGGGGCGCGGCGTCGGGAACGCTCACTGGGCAGCGGATTTCGGACGAACGGTGTCGGACAGGCGCTAACGACGATGAACAGCCACAGACAGCCACAACCAGCCTCAAACAACCTCAGACGGTCTCGGCGTACCTCGTCCTGAACGACTGGTCGAACTGCAGCAACTCGATGATCTTGCGCGTCGGAATGCTCGCGCGCAGTGCCGCCAGTCGATCGAGCGGAAACCACTTGCAATGGACGATCTCGTTGCGGGCGCGCGGCGCCAGGTCGACGGGAACGTCGGTAACGAATACATGGTGCAGCTTCGTGAGTCCGCCGAACTGGACTGCATAGGTGAGCGCAAGCCCCTCCAGCGCCGTTTCCTCCGACAATTCGCGATGCGCGGCCTCCAACGGTGTTTCGCCGCGCTTGATCGAGCCGCCCGGCAGCGACCAGCGCGACTCCGTCCGCGCGACCAGCAGCACGCGGCTGCGCTGGCGGCACACGATGGTCGCCCGTTCCTTGACGAGCAAAGTGGTGTCGGTTTGCGAGATCATGAGTATCGATGCGTTGCCGCAAGCATAGATGAATTCAGGGGGATTTGTCAGGTTCCAATCGTTCGTCATCCGAACAGGATCGTGACGGGGCGTCAATGTGACGCGAGCGTGTCAACCGCGTGAACATTCACGAGCAGGCCGGCTGCATGAGCAGCCGCATCACGTGTGCCGGTAGACCGCGTGTCGTGTATGCCTGACGTGCCGCGCGTGCCGGTGTTTGTGGACCGCAGGCCGGTAATGGTGCCGATGCGGCGTCACATGGTGCCGCCGCGACGCGGGCCGCGCCTCGGGCACCGCCCCCTGCGGCAGCGGTGCAACCTCGGTCGCACCCGGCAGCGGCGCGGGCTGCGCCGGCTGTGCGTTGCTTTGCGGCTGGGTTTGCCCTTCGCCGAATCGATAGGTCTGCGCGTGCGCGACACCCAGCGTCGATGCGAGCGCGATGGCGGCCAGCAGCATGCGTTTCATGAAACCTCCGGACCTGTGGGGAAGTCGTGCGACCGCAAGCTTAGCGAACGGCAGCGCATCCCCGCAACCCGATCGTGCTCGGCACCGCGCGACAAGCCGCGATCCTCGTCTGAACGCGTGTGCCCGTCGCTACCGCGTGACAATAAAATTCGTGGTGAACGTAAATTCACAAACAGGAATTACTTGACGGATCGACTCGGCCCGATTGCTGAGACAGCCATTCGCGGCCATCGCATTTTTTTACCACACTGGATTCCGTATTCACCGAACATCTTCTTCGCCGATAAACCGCCAGTCGAAGAAATTTTTAAACGATGAAATCCGCCATGCTTTGTCTGGATGCCACGGATTTTCATCAACCGCCGATGGGCGAACACAATTCCACGAGTGTTCCGTCGGGACAGCGCACATAAGAAACCGTCTGTCCCCACGGTTTGACCGACGGTTCCTTGATGGACGTGGCTCCGGCGCTTACTGCCTTAGCGTGCGCGTCGACTACAGATTCCGTGACCAGCGCAATTTCAATCCCCAAAGGCACCGGTGAGCTATCGGCGGCGGCGTAACCTGCGGGAAGGTTGTCGCGACCAAGATGATGTGCTGCAAAGGCAAGCGCTGTTTGCCCTGTCTCAAGTTCACCGTAATCAGCTTCGTGAACAAAACGGGTTTTGAGTCCGAACGCCTTGCCAAAAAATTCCAACGATGCCGGAACATCGGCAACGTAGATAATCGCGTATCCAAATTTCATGTCGTGATCCTCTTATAAATTCGTTGAGAGTGTAATCAAACACGAATGGAATTTCAAAACCTGTTTTCGAGAACGGTAATGCGTTGTTTCCGTGTGCTGCGCCGGTTGCGTTGGCGGGTTTGCCGCAAACCCGCCAACGCAGGGAGACGACTGCAGGAAGACGACTGAATGATTCCGAGACTCGCGCCCGCGCGGCATTCAGCGATACCAGCGCGGCGTATAGACCCAGTCGCGCCCGTCGCCGACCGAGAAGCGCCGGGTCGTCGATGATCCGACGATCACCATCGTGCGCATGTCGACCTGGTCGGCGTGCAGCGCGCCGAGCGTCGTATTGACGAGCGTCGCGCCGGGCCGGCCGATGTCGCGGCCGAGCACGACGACGGTGTCGGCCGCGCGATGCGCGCGCACGACGTCGAGCGCGCGGTCGAGCTGCCACGGCCGCGCGCGCGAGATCGGGTTGTAGAACGCCATCACCAGATCGGCCTCGGCCGCATGCGCGAGGCGCGTCTCGATCACGTCCCACGGCTTCAGGTTGTCCGACAGCGAGATCACGCAGAAGTCGTGGCCGAGCGGCGCACCGGCCTGCGCGGCGGTCGCGAGCGACGCCGACACGCCGGGTTCGACGCGCAGATCGACTGCCGCCCAGCGCGGGTCGCGTGCTTCGTCGAGCGCTTCGAGCACCGCGGCGGCCATCGCGAACACGCCCGGGTCGCCCGACGACACGACGGCGACGCGCCGTCCTTCCGCAGCGAGCTCGAACGCGTGGCGTGCGCGCTGCATCTCTTCGCGGTTGTCCGTGCCGTGCACGCGCTGCTCCGCGCGGAACGGCCCGGCCATGTTCACGTAGGTCGTGTAGCCGAGGATGTCGGTCGCCTGCGCGAGCGCCGCGCGTGCCGCGGGCGTCAGCCACGCGGCGCTGCCGGGCCCGAGACCGAGCACGGTCAGGCGGCCGCGCGCGCGGCCGAGCGTCGCCGGATCGACGGGTTCGGTGGCGACCGCGCAGGCCAGTCCGTCGTGCGCGTCGTTCGAGTCACGCATCGCGTGCGGCACGCGCAATACCTGTCGCAGCACGGCGCCGGCTTCGGCATCGACCTCGGCATCGACAAAGCGCAGCGGCGCCCCAAGCGCGTCGGCGGCCGCTTCGAGCGCCGCGTCGCCGATCATCGTCGCCGGCGCGACGAGCGCGGCCAGCGCTTGCGGCGCAAGGCCATGTGCGTCGAGCAGTGCGCCGATACGCGAGACGAGCGGGGCGCCCTCGGTGTTCTCGATGTTCCGGGTGTTCTCGGTGTCTGACGCGCGGAGACGCGCACCTACGCCGATCACCACGCTGCGCGGATGGATCACGAGTTCGTCGCGCGCGCCGCGCCATGCAAGCGGCGTCACGCGGATCGCATGCGCGGCCGCGTCGTCGCGCGGCAGTGCGACGTCGTCGAGCCACCGCGCAGCGCCGTCGACGCGCGTCGATGCGCCCGCGAGCAGGTCGGAGACGAAGCGCTTGCCTTGCGAGAGATCGGCGAGCGCATAGCCGTCGGGCGGATTGAGCACGCAAGCGCCGAAGCGCAGCTCGCCGCTCGTCGTGATCGCGGGCGCGACGCCGAGCCAGTCTGCCAGCTCGCGCGCGATCACGTTCACGCCGGTGAGGCCGCCGAGCAGCGGCACGACGGCCGAGCCGTCGTCCGAGATCGGAAGAGCGGCGTGTAGGGAACGAGTGTCGGAACTGGTGTAGATGTCAGTGGTCGCCGTGCGCTCGACAAAAAACACACCTCACT
>NZ_JAAGPL010000078.1:0-38656 GCF_017104785.1 Burkholderia sp. Ac-20353
CGCGACGGCGGCGCCCGCGTTCAGCAGCGCGGCGCACGCGACGGCGGCGATGGACAGGCGGCGCAGCGGGCGAACGGGCGCGACGCGATGCGCGGCCAAATTCGCGGCGAAATAAGCGGCGAAATAAGCGGCCAAATGCGGCGCTGCCAAGCGCGCAGCGAAATGCGGCGAAACGAACGGCATGACGATCCTTGTGGACGAAGCGATGGACGGCCCGCGCGTGGTGCGTAGGCAATTGAAAGCAAATCGGGGCGAATCGTAAGAAACGCCGATCGCCGCGTCAATCGCGAAACCCGGATCTCGGCGAGATTGATGCAAAAAAGGAACGAATCCCGCTGCACGCTTGATATCGCGCGGCGGATGCGTGCGAATGCGCGGCGACGTCCTGTTTTGCCGCGGAATTTCAAGCCGGCGCGGCACGCGATTTCGTATCGATGTGTATCAATCGTTGCGGCGTCGCGCGGCGCGCTTCGACAATATTCGCCTCTTCATTCCGGCACGGGGAACAACACATGAACAGGATTCGCGCGACGGGCAAGCGTCTGGCCTGGGCGAGCATCGTTTGCGGTGCACTGCTGAGCGGCGCCGCGCACGCGCAACTCGACCTTCAATCGCTGGGTGCGTCGCTGCTCGGCGGCGGGCAGCAGCAGGCGGCGCCGGCCCAGGGCGGCATGGCGCAACTGCTGCAGGCGTATGTCGGCGCGAATCAGCAGGTACTGGCCGGGCAGTCGTCGCTCGCGTCGTCGATGGGACTCACGGGCGCGGCCGGCCAGGCGCAGCAGGCGGTGAGCCTGCTGGGCGGCGGCAATGCGCTGACGCCGGCCGCGCTGTCGCAGATGGGCGGTGCGCAGCAATCGGTGTCGCAGGCGCTGGGGCAGGCGTTCGCGAACGGCGGCGCGTCGCACGGCCCGATCGACAAGCAGGCGTTCAGCAACGGCCTCGCGTCGCTCGGCCAGGGCCTCACGCAATACTCGCAGCTGCAGTCGGGGCTCGGCAGCCTCGGCTCGGCCAATCCGGCCTCGCTGCTGCAGTCGGGCCTGAATCCGCAGAACATGCAGGCCGCGTCGTATATCGCGCAAAGCGCGCCCGGCCAGCTGCAGTCGCTCGCGTCGACGCTGAGCCAGGCCGTGCAGTTCGCGACGAGCCAGGGTATCTCGGTGCCGTCGGTCGCCGCGTCGGCGCTCAAGCTGCTGCCGTAACGACGTTCGTCGCGCGCGAGGCCGTCGCTTACGATGACCTTGCGCTGCACGGGGGATTCGGCCGGTGCTATCGTGTGGCGTCCCAGCTACCGGTGCCGGCCCATGACTGACACGTTCGACCTCTCCCGTTATTTCGCACGCATCGGCTACGACGGCCCCGTCGCGCCGACGCTCGACGTGCTGCGCCGCATCCATCTGCTGCACCCGCAGGCCATTCCGTTCGAAAACTTCAACCCGCTGACCGGCGCACGCGTCGCGCTCGACGTGCCGTCGGTCGTCGCGAAGGTCGTCGAGCGGCGGCGCGGCGGCTACTGCTTCGAGCTGAACAAGCTGTTCTACACCGCACTCACGCGGATCGGCTTTCGGGTGACGCCGCTGATCGCGCGCGTGCGCTGGATGCGTGCGCCAGAAGACGTGACCGCGCAGACGCACATGCTGTTGCGCGTCGACCTCGACGGCGACGCGTGGTTTGCGGACATCGGCTTTGGCTCGGCGACGCTGACGGCGCCGTTGCGCTACGCGCCCGGCGAGCGCCAGCTCACGCCGCACGGCGCGTTTCGTGTCGTCGACGCGCCGGTCGACGGCGAACTCGACATGCAGTGCGAGACGCCGGACGGCTGGCAGACCACGTATCGCTTTTCGCTGAAGCGGGCCGAGTGGATCGATTACGAGGCCGCGAACTGGTTCACGTCGACGTATCCGGATTCGATCTTCGTGAACGACCTGATCGCCTGCCGCGTGCTGCCGGAAGGGCGCGCGGCGCTGTTCAACACGACGCTGACGCTGCGCGATGCGGCGGGCGCGGGGAGCACGCAGACGTTCGCTGACGCGGCCGCATGGGGCGCATGCCTGCGCGACACGATCGGGATCGATACGACGGGGTTTGATCTTGATGCGTTGTTTGCGCGGGTGGCGGCGCGCGGGGCCGTGCCTGGTGCGCGTGGGCGGGCGGTAGAGGGGGAGGCTGCCTAGCGGTGCATGTTTCGGACCCTCGTGTACCCCGCGCCGGGAGCACAGCCTATCGATACTCATCGCGACGCACCTGGCCGCCTGCGGGCGCCGCCGCAAGTTCCTGAGCTTGCCTTGGCCTGAGGATCTTCTCAACGAGCAGAGCGGCGCCTTGACGGCTCAATAGTCTCTGCAGGTTCGCAAGCATCCGGTTCTTCGCCCCCACGACCCGGTGGCTCCTGTTGCGATCCACCGCCCAAAATGCTTCCTGGATCACACTCGCAACGGACATCGGCGTGCCGACGGCGGCCTCTTTTGCGCCAACGACGTCAAAGAAGGCGGTTTGCGTCGCCCCCGGACATAGCGCGACCACCCGGACGCCTCGATGCCGGTTCTCAGCCCAAACGGCTTCGGAAAATGAAAGGAGAAACGCCTTCGTCGCGCCGTAGATGGCCATGTATGGATCGGGCTGAAATGCCGCCGTCGACGCAACGTTAATGATGACACCGCTGGATTTCGCCTGCATTCCTGGCAACACAAGATGCGTTAGCTCGACCGCGGCCATGCAATTGACCAGCACTTCGTCGCGTTGACGGGCCAACGGAATTGCTTCGAAGCGCCCATACGCTGCAAAGCCCGCGTTGTTGACCAGTACATCAACAACCTTTCCGCTGGCCCTCAGGTGATCGGCAACCGCGTCTACGGCGCCGGATGTTCTCAAATCGGCAGTCAGAAAATCTGCGTCGCACGCATAATCGCGTCGTAACTCCTCGGAGAGTTCGTGCAGCGTGTCGTGTGAGCGCGCCACCAGCAGCAGCCTGGCCCCTTGTCTGGCCAGCGCGTAAGCAAACGCACGTCCGATGCCAGACGATGCGCCAGTAACGAGTGCTGTTTTTCCACGGAAATCAAAGCGGGTTGTCATCGCGTGCCGACAGAGTAAAGGATGAGCGGCACTGTAAACCGTTGACTATAGACAACGGTCAAGCCCTAATATCGTTTCACGACTTCGGATGGAGGCAGCATGCGCATTGGCGAACTATGCAGGCAGGCGGGCGTTTCTCGCGATACCGTTCGCTACTACGAGAGAATGGGTCTATTGGACAAGGCAACGCAACCTCACGTAACGAATACCTACAAGCACTACTCCGCGCTTTCGTTGCAGCGGATACGGCTGGTCGTCCACGCCAAGGCGCTCGGCTTCACGCTGGCGGAAATTCGCGACGTTATCGATGTTTGGGATAGCCCGAACTTTGAGACTGCACAAAAGGTCGCGTGCCTGCAGGCAAAGCTCAAAGAGCTTGATGAAAAGAGTCATGCGCTGAGCACGCTGCGCGCAGGGCTGCTGAACGCGCTGGATAAGGTTGGCGGCGAGTGTATCGAGACTGAAATAGCGACGTGATGTCAGGTAGAACGCACTGTGGGATAACGAGGCCGTCGAAGTCGAGCTCGTTACCTGCAAAGGTCCCGGCAGGCTGCAGCACGTCAACGTTAATCAGGCGGCGGTCGGCCATGAACGGTCAGTCGCCATCGTGAGCCAGATCGAGGGCAATCACGGTCTTGGCGCGAAAGCACTCGTCTATTCGTAAACGGAAACCATCCTGTCAAGAGAGGTCGCTATGTTGTACCGACAGCCATTAGTACCTGAACTGGTTGTTCTAGACTTGGCTCGGAGCTTGTCGTTCTGGACCGGACTCATTGGCTTCGACATTTTGTACGATCGTCCCGAGGAAAAGTTTGCCTACCTCGATCTTCACGGAGCCCAGGTCATGCTCGAAGAACTCGACGACGAAGCTCGCTGGCTCACTGGAGACGTCGAGCCACCCTTGGGAAGGGGCATCAATTTCTCTATTACCTTGCCTTCCATTCAGCCCGTGCGTCAGCGGCTACTTGACGCAGGTTGGGCGCTGTTTATGGATGAGGAAGAAAAATGGTACCGATCGGGCGACAGTGAAATTGGACTGAGGCAATTCCTCGTTCAAGATCCGGACGGGTACCTGCTTAGACTGACGAGTGACCTTGGTACGAGACCGGCACATTGATGCCGATCGGCTCTGGAGGGCCTCTGCGCATCTGCCGGACCCTGCGTCCCCGAAGGGAGGGCAGTGTCCATTCCATCTCGGCCATAACTCGCCATTGATACCAATTCAAACTACCGACGACTTTGATGTATTCGGTGATTTACCGTAAGATGAAAGGAGTGAGACAGGTTGTTGAATCAGTTACTCAACATTCAGGGAAAGCGCCGTGCCGGTACAAATTCAGCTTTTGGAAAATGCAACTGAAGCAGAGCGACTGAGCATTCTGATCCCGTTGCTGGCCCATAACCTGGCCAACGGCGGGGACGACGCCCATGAAGCATTTGCTCTATTGCTGCGAAACCCCGACACAAATGAAGTCATTGGCGGCCTGTATGGGAAGATCTCCTATCGATGGCTACTCATCGATCTTGTCAGCGTTCCCGAGCAAATGCGTAACCAGGGTATTGGAGAACGGCTGATGCGCATGGCCGAAGAAATTGCGCAGAAAAAACACTGCATCGGTATCCGGCTGGAGACCTTCAGCTTTCAAGCGCCCGGGTTTTATCGAAAACTCGGCTACTCCGAGTTCGGACGCCTGGCAGATTATCCACCGGGACATACCCGATTCTATTTCCAAAAGACGTTGTGCTGACAGCGCCTGTTCAAGTGCATCCAGAACGAAGTTCGTGGTTCTGCTGCTTCAATACCCGGGGGGCGAGGCGGGGGCGCCAGCGGCGTTCCGAATGAGGAGGAGCGGATAGTCCGTTCCTGAACCCGCGCCCCGCTGGGGGGAAAACTGCCATAACGAACAGAAGAAAATTTGCGGGGGGCAGGTACTCAGCGATCCTATTCGACTTTGGCGATCATCATAAGCATGCTGTCTGAAATGTCTTTGCCCAAGAGTTGGGCGACGACCCAACCGCAGAGGTCTTGGGCGGCCAGACATCCACCGGCCGTGGCGATGCGCCCGTGCGTGACAAGCGGTTCATGGACCGTATCCACGCCCATTGCCTCAAGTTCCGGAAAGACTCCCGGGTATGTCGTCGCGGTCAGGCCATTGAGCAGGCCGAGCTTTGCCATGAATAGAACGCCTGAGTCGATGCCAGCAATTACCTGCTTTTCGGGGTTCAGCTTCAGTCGACTCATAAAGTCAGGATCCGCAAGCTTTGCACGGGAGCCGGGGCCGCTGACGATGAAAACGGCGTCAGCCTCTTGAAGTTCTTCCAGACCTGCATGAGGAGCGAGCGTAATCCCCGTGTTTGACGTAAGTTGTGGCGTGTCCGAACAGATTCTCACGGACCACGGGCCTTCGTATGCGACGTAGTCGGGATCCTGAATCCGATTGAAAAGATCCCACGGCAGGAACAGATCAATGTCAGTGAAACCATCGTAGGCGAGCATGGCGACCTTCATCCTCGGTCTCCTATAAGGTGTTGGGGACTAGATTCTCCTCAACCTCACGGTCTATCTGTATAGTCAGTTAATCGAATTTATGAGCTATACAGATGAAAGATGCCATTCCCTCCTATCAGTCCATCGCAGAACGGCTGCGGGCCGCGATTCATCGCGGGGACCTCGCTCCAGGAGCAAGGCTCCCTTCGGTTCGGCATCTTGCTCAGATTGAAGAAGTGAGTGCGCCGACGGCGGAGCATGCGCTCCGTTTGCTGGAGGCGAGTGGCTTGGCGGTGGCCCGGCCTCGGTCAGGGTTTTTTGTCACTCGAGAAATACCGCAGGAACCGGATCTTTCGCGCCCGAAATTGAACGCTCGCCCCGTCACCCTGACGTCGAACATTCATAGGCTTTTCACCCAACTGAGATCGCCCGAGCTCGTGGCACTGGGTGCCGCGTCGCCCTGTGCTGAATGGCTTCCCAAGGAAGCCCTGATGCGAGCCACGGCGAATGTCGGTCGCAGGCTGGGGGCAGCGGCACTCTCCTACAGTGTGCCCCCGGGCCGCCTCGATCTGCGCAACCAGATCGCTCGACGTGCCGGGCGCTGGGGGCTGCATGTCTCGCCCGATCAGCTTGTTGTCACGCATGGACAAAGCCAGGCCATGAGGCTGGCGCTGATGGCGACCTGTCGTCCCGGCGACATCGTTGCAGTGGAGTCTCCCTGCTACTTCGGAACGCTGATGCATCTGCGGAGTTTGGGGCTGCGGGCAATAGAAGTGCCGACCCATCCGCGCACCGGGATGGAGTTGGGGGCGCTTGAGCAGATTCTGCAATGCCGACGAGTCAGTGCGGTGGTGTCGATACCCACCGCGAACAATCCCTTGGGATTCACGATGCCGGTGGATCAAAAGCGCGCGCTGGTTCGTCTCTTGGACGATGCCGGGGTGCCCCTCATCGAGGATGATGTGTATGGTGATCTTTCTGCCGGGAAACCTCGCGCTCCCGCCTGCAAGGCCTTTGATGAGTCGGGCAATGTTCTCTATTGCACTTCGGTTTCGAAGACCTTGGCTCCGGGTTGGCGCGTCGGCTGGCTTGCACCGGGCCGTTACTTCGACGCCGTTCTGGAGGCACGTGTCGAGGCAAGCCTGGCCGGTGCGCCGTTGCTTGAGGCAGCCGTAGCCGAGATGCTGGCGACAGGTGACTATGATCGCCACCTTCGTCGCTACGCCGAGCGAATCAAGGCATCGTTGCGCACGATCTCATCACGCATCGCCGCAACCTGGCCACAAGGTACAAAGCTGTGTTACCCCGATGACGGATTCCTGCTGTGGGTGGAACTTCCAGAATACGTAGACGCAGTGTTGCTTCACGAGTCCGCTGGCAGGGAGGGGATCAGCATTTGCCCTGGCTCCATGTTCTGCGCTGAGGGTACCAAGTACGCGCATCACGTACGGGTCAATTGCGCGCAGTCGACCACACCTAAAATACTGGCCGCACTCGACCGCGTCGGTGCGCTCGCAGCTGCACAAGCGCCGGGCCTCTGAGGCGAAGGCAAGGGAGGGTTAGCAGCAGGTCTGCCGCGGGCCATCGCTGACAGACCATCGCGGTCAAAATCCGACGTTGTCGCGCCCTTTCAGTTTCAGCAAGGTCCGCGCCTCTTCAGGCGTGGCAATGTCTAGCGACAGGGCTTCGATGATGCTGCGCACGCGCAGCACCTGTGCAGCATTGCATTCGGCCAGTTTGCCAACCCCATCCCATAGCGAATCCTCCAGGCCGACGCGCACGTTCCCACCTATCGAGGCCGAGATCGCTGCCGCAGGCATCTGATGCCGTCCAGCTCCCAGCACCGACCAGACATAGTCCCTGCCGAAGAGCCGGTCGGCGGTGCGGCGCATATGCAGGATGTCCTCGGCGTGCGCACCGATGCCGCCCCGCAGCCCAATCACTGACTGGATGAGCAGCGGCGGCTTCAGGAGCGCGCGATCGAGGAAGTGGGCCGCGGTGTACAGGTGCCCGATGTCGTAGCATTCGATCTCGAAGCGCGTCTGGTTCTCGCTGCACGACTGCAGAATGTAGGCAATATCCTTGAACGTATTCCTGAAGATTCCGTCCTCGCTTCGCTCGAGGTAGGGGCGTTCCCAATCGTGTTTGAATTCCTTGAAGCGGCCGAGCAGCTCATACAGCCCGAAGTTCATCGAGCCCATGTTGAGGGAGGCGACTTCCGGCTGCAGTTGCAGCGCCGGCTGCAAGCGCTCCTCGACACTCATCGATGGGGCGCCACCGGTGGTCAGGTTGATCACCACGTCCGATGCCTCCTTGATGACAGGCACGAATCGGCGAAATAGCGCGAGATCCTGCGAAGGCCGTCCGTCCACGGGATCGCGCGCGTGGAGATGGACGATGGCGGCGCCTGCCTGCGCAGCGCCGATCGCGCTGGAGGCAATCTCTTCGGGCGTAAGGGGAAGATACGGCGACATGGAAGGGGTATGGATCGACCCTGTAATGGCGCAGGTGATGATGACCTTGTTCATCGTGCTTTCCTCCGGGAGTGATGGGTTCACGGTGGCGTGGATAGACGTGGGTGCTCGCCGCCGCGCGTTACGTGGCTATCGGATGGCGGCAACGACGTGAAGTACGTTGTGCCGGCAGGATTGGAGAACGGGGCGGCGATGCCTTTCCGGCATGCCGCCGCCAGTCAGTTCGGCACGGATACCGCCTCCCGGGCCTTGGCTCGCCGTGCGAGGCCGGTTTGCGCCTGGCGCTCGCGGACATGCCCGTACCCGCGCACGCTGGCAGGCCAGCCGAGCAGTTCGCGCAGGCGTTCCGCAGGCCATTGCGCCGCCTCGCGGCAGATGGCGTCCAGGTCATTCTCGTAGGCCTCGCGTACACGGCGGTTCAACCCGGCTTCGCTACCCCATGCAAAGGGATCGAGCCAGCTGCCGCGCAGGAAGCGCACGCCCGCCAGCAGGCGAAACGCGGGCAATATCCAGCCACCGACGGCTGTTTTGCGGATCTTTCCGCTGACCGTGTCCAGCTTGCCGAAGGGGCCGCCCGCAAGGTGGAAATTGAGCTTGAAGTCACCTTCGAACCCATTGCGCAGGGACTGAAGGAACTCTGGCCGGGTGTACAGGCGCGCCACTTCGAACTCGTCCTTGACCGCCAGCACCCTGAAGTACTGTGTCGCTACCTGCCGGACCAGGGCATCGGCGTCGCTGCGTCCGGCCAGCGCGCGCTGGACCGCATCGACCCGTTGCCGGTAGCGGCTGGCCAGCGCATGGTTCTGGTACTCCGCAAGACGCCGGGCCCGGTCCGCGATCAGGCCGGCCAGCGATCCGCCTGCCGTCACCGGCAGGTGGACAATCTGCGCGGGCGCCAGCAGACGCCGCACCGCCACGCTGTCATGCGCGAGCCATCGGCCCAGCGAGAACGCGCTCAGGTTGGTGGTTGTCGCGACCCCGTTGAGCTGGATCGCCTTTTCCATCGCTGCCCGATGCACCGGAATCGAGCCCTTCTGCCACGCGTAGCCGAGCAGCAGCATATTGGACAGGATCGCATCGCCCAGCAGATGCTGCGCCAGCGCGGCAACATCGATGAACTCGGCGCGTGCCCCCAGCGCTTCGGTCAGTCGGTGCTTGAGGTGTGCTTCGTCGGCCGACCAGTCCGGCTGCCTCGTAAAGTCACTGGTAGGCACGATCTCGGTGCCAACGAACGCGCGGGCCAGCCCCGGGCGCAGCCGGGACAGCGAGTCCGCCCCCGCGGCCACGATCAGGTCGCATCCCAGCAGGACATCGGCCTCTCCGGCACCGATGCGCGCCGCGTGCAGCAAGGCCGCGTTCGGCGCAATCCGGACATGTGAGGCGACTGCGCCGTACTTCTGGGACAGCCCGGTGATATCCAGCGAGCTGCCGGCCTTGCCGTCGAGGTGCGCCGCCATCGTCAGGATGGCGCCGATGGTCACGACGCCGGTACCGCCGATGCCCGCCACCAGGAACGCCATCGGTTCGAAGTCGCCGGGAATGGCGGGATCCGGCAGGGCGGGAATCTTCAGGCCGGCTTGCGCGCCGCTTTGAGGCTGGCGCGGCTTGGCCCCATGCAGCGTCACGAAGCTCGGGCAAAAGCCGCGCACGCACGACAGGTCCTTGTTGCACGACGACTGGTTGATCTTGCGCTTGCGGCCCAGCGCTGTCTCCAGTGGCTCGATGGCAAGGCAGCCGGATTGATCGCCGCAATCGCCGCACCCCTCGCAGACCTCCGGGTCGATATAGGTGCGGACCTGCGGGTCCGGCAGCTTGCCACGCTTGCGCAGCCGCCGCCTCTCGGTAGCGCAGGCCTGGTCGTAGATCAGCACCGACAGCCCAGGATACTCGCGCAGTTCGCGCTGGACGGTCTCCAGCATCGCCCGGTCGTACACCGGCACGCCCAGCGCTGCCCGGCGCCGCCTGTCGTATGCCGCGACATCGTCGGTGACCACGACGATCTTCCTGACGCCTTCCGCGCGCAGCTGCGCCACCGCCTTGTCGACGCTCAGCTCGCCGTCCACGGGCTGCCCGCCCGTCATGGAGACGAAGCCGTTGAACAGCAGCTTGTAGGTCATCCGCAGATTGGCTGCGAGCGCCTGGCGGATCGCCAGATAGCCGGAATGAAAGTAAGTGCCGTCGCCCATGTTGGCAAACACATGGGCCTCGCTCGTGAACGGCGCCTGCCCCATCCACATCATGCCTTCGCCGCCCATATGCGAAACCGTATGGGTCTTGCCGGGGTCGTTCAGCATGGCGATGGTATGGCAACCGATACCCGCCAGGGCCCGGCTGCCATCCGGCACCTTGGTCGACGTATTGTGCGGGCAACCGGCGCAGAAGCTCGGACGGCGCAACGGCGCCGCACGACCCTCTACGCACGTCGGCGGCACGTCCGCAGCTGGCACGTCCAGGCCCAGCAGGCCCTGGATGGCTTGCGCAATCTCCTGCACACTCAGCTCGTTGCAGATCGGCAGCACCGGGGCTCCCCGCGATGCCGACCATTCCGGGGCGCCCGCGAATTTTCCGCGCACGAGCGGTGGCCGTTCCAGGTGCGCATCGAAGAGAATGGACTTCAATTGCGATTCAAGCAGCGGCCGCTTTTCCTCGATGACCAGGATGGTATCGAGGCCATGCGCGAACGTACGCACGATCTCGTCTTCGAGCGGCCACACCATACCGATCTTCAGCACCCGCAATGCCGCGCCATGCGGGCTGGAGGCGTCGATGCCAAGGCGTTGCAACGCTTGCATCGTGTCGGCGTAGGACTTGCCGGCGGTAACGATGCCCACCTTCGCTGCCGGGCCGGGCCACACGAGGCGGTTGAGCCCGGCCGACCTGGCGAACTGCACCGCTGCCGGCAGCTTGTGCACGTACAGGCGCTCCTCGGCCGCCGGGGCCATCTCGAAGGCTTTGATATGCAACGACGCGCCGGCAGACGGCAATCCGCTGACCGGCATCAGTTGCCCTACCTCGACGTCTGCGGCGGACTCCACCACGTCGGTCACCAGCTTCAGACCCACCCAGCATCCGCTGTAGCGCGACATCTCGATCCCGCGCAAGCCGAAGTCGATGATGTCCTGGACGTTCGCCGGGTACAGCACCGGTATGCCGGCGGCGATGAGCGAGAAATCCGACTGGTGCGCGGTGGTCGACGACTTCGCGCTATGGTCATCGCCCGCCAAGACCAGCACGCCGCCGGTTGCGCTGGTGCCGGCGAGGTTGCCGTGCTTCAGCGGATCGCCGCTGCGATCGACGCCGGGTCCCTTGCCGTACCAGATGCCGAACACACCGTCTACCTGGGCGCCCGGAAAGCTGCCGACATACTGCGTACCCCACACGGCCGTGGCAGCAAGGTCCTCGTTGACGCCGGGCTGGAAGCGCACGTTGGCCGCGTGCAGCAGCGGTTCGATGCGCCACAGCTCCATGTCGAGCCGGCCCAGCGGCGAGCCGCGGTAGCCGGAGATAAACCCCCCGGTGTTCTTGCCGAGTTGCGTGTCGATGCGGCGCTGGTCCAGCGCGATGCGCAGGATTGCCTGGTTGCCGGTGAGAAAGACCCTGCCTGCCGGCTGCTCGAAGCGATCCTCCAGCCGAGGCGATTGCAGTGCCGACGGATCCGTACGCGTGTTCATGTCTTACCGCCAATGGGGTTGCCGGGCGCTGACGGCGCAGCCGCACGGACGTGGCCGCCTCGCGCCGTTGCTCCCTGGAAGCCGCCGGATCGCGGATGAAAACTAGCCTTCATCGAGACAAACTCCGTGATGAATGAAGAGAAATGGGATCGTCAGCACTCAGAAGCGATGCGAGTACTGCACGCCGATGCTCTGCTGGCGTGTCGCCAGGGTCTCCCGGCCCGCCACGGCGGGACTGCCGGCAAGCTGCGTCGCGACTGCCGAAGCCAGCACGGAGCTGCCCGCTGTCGTGTGCGCGGGAGACAGGGAGTAGAAGATGGACCACTGGCTATTCGACCCGGTCGCATAGCCAAGCCCCAACGTATAGTGCCGGCGGAACGTCGCCGGCGACGTGACGTTGCTCGCGGTGTCCCCGTCCGCGAAGGCGGCACTGTTGAGTGAAACACCGCCCGAGGCGTACAGGGCTGGTGTCACCTGGTAACGCACGCCGACCTTGAACACGTTCATGTCCTTCCACCCGTTCCCCGGGCCGCCGCTGCTGCCGCGCAACGCGGTGCCGTCGAAGGGGCGGTTGCCAAGCCCGCCAGTATCCGAATAGTTGATACGCTGGTAGTCGAAGAGCAAGGACAGGTTCGGCAACGGCGACCACTGCACGCCGACCAGCATGTTCTCCGGGATATCCAGGCGCCCCTGGTCCGCCAGCAGCCCCTCGTACTCGTTGAGCCGTCCCATCCTGATCCGGGGTGACCACGCCGCGCCGAAGCTGAGGGCGTCGCTGGCACGCCAAAAGGCGCCGAGGCGCAGCCCCACGCCAAATGAGGATGCCGTCCCCTGGTTAGTCAGGTGGTTCGGCGCGGCTGACTGCGGGGCCAGCCCCTGCAAGCCTTCGGCGCTGAACAGCTGGCCCGCGATCAGAAGGGAGAACCCGACGGAGAACGAGTTGGAGACACGTGCTGATACTGTCGGCGCGATCGTCAGTTGCTGGATCGTGGTGGTAGCCCTGCCGTTGCCGCAGAGTACGTTGCCGCGATAAGTGGTGCCGGCGGGCGCCGGCGCGGGAGCCGGGCAAGTCGTGGTGTCACCGCTGAAGCGGGTGCCGGCGCCATTGCTGTAGCCGACGATGCTGAGCGACAGATCGGGATTGATCATCCGGCTGTACGCGATATCGGTAAGCGGAACCCAGTTGCTCGTGCTCCTCGTGTGGGTATCCAGTATGCCGGTCAATGGCGCCGGCAGGCCCGCGGCACGGCTCATGCTGGTGACGCCGTTGGTAGCGATCAGGTTGCCGTCGAAACGATCGCCCGCCCATACCGTTGTGGCGGGGTTGCTCGCGCCGCCGAACGCATCGCGTGTCGACGCGGCGGCGGCACCTGCCACGCCGCGCGCTTCGGCGCCGTAGCCGATCTGGAAGTAGCCGTTGTCGGCAAGCGCAAACGCGGGGCACAGCGCTGCTGCGGACGTGACAATCCACTGTTTCTTGTTCACTGCTGTCTCCATTGTCGTTGTTATTGCCGCGGCAGGTCTCTGCCTCCCTTGCGGCGGGGGCTTGAAGCGGAACGTGGCCAGCAAACTAACGGGCGGTGATCAAGTTCGGCAGGGTGCCGAGTCCGGAGATCTCGACCTCGACGCGATCACCGTCGTCGAGGAAGCGCCATTGCTCGATGCCGGCGCAGTTCGGCACACACCCGGTGGCAAGCAGTTCGCCACCGTGCAGGGTTTCGTTATGCGACGCGTAGCTGACGATGCGATCGATGCGATGCGTCATCCACGAGGTGCTGCCTTTGCCGCGCACTTCGCCATTGACACGCACGGTGACCTCCAGCCGGTGCGGATCCTCGATCTCGTCCGCCGTGACAACCCAGGCGCCGAGGCTGTTGCTGCTATCGAAATCCTTGCCCTTGGCCGGGCCGGCGCTGGGCCGGGCGCGCATTTCCTTCATCAGCTGCGCGCGTTCGGAGAAATCGTTGAAGATCACGTACCCGAACACGTGCGACATCGCGTCCGAGCAGCCGATGTTCTTGCCAGGCTTGCCGACAATCACGCCAAGCTCGGCCTCGTAATCCAGCATGGCGCCCGGATCGGGGCGCGGTACGACACTGTCGTGGCCGGACAGATTGAGCCGCACGCCCTTGTAGTACACGGGGGCGTCATAGAAACCCTTTGGCACTCTTCCCATGCCCAGTGCACGCATCAGGAAACCGGCGAACGGGCTCACGCCATGCGTCATGACCTGATGGAATGCGTTCTTCAGATGCTGGTCGTAGGCACTGAAGCAGCGGATCTGCGGGGGGCGGTATGGGATCTCCAGCCGAATGTGGCGCATTGGACAAACCGGGGCTGGCCGGCCGGGCTTCGCGTATTCCCTCTCAAGCGCTCTGATGGCGGGCAGTGTTTCGTCCTGGTGCTCGATCAGCGCGAGCAGGGTAGCGAATCGCGCATCCCCCGCGAACGATGCCGTCACATCCAGCACGCGCTCACCCGATAGCGCGAGCCCGACATGGCTTGCGACGGTGGCGTTGGAAAACGTGCACAATCTCACGGCTATTTCCTCTCAGGGCAGGGTCAGGAAACGGCGGCTGGTCACCGCGCCAGGGCGCATCAATTGGGTGTCGGGCTCACCCGCCTTGTGGCGTTCGAGCAGATGCTCCGGGTCGAACTCGACGCCGATCGAGTTTTCAACGAAGGCGCCGGAGGCGAACCACGCCTGCAGCTCTTCTGCCGTTGCGAAGTTGTCCACCTGAAGCTCCGCCTGGATGCCGTCGGGATCGCGGTAGTACATCGAGGTGGTGGGGCCGTGGTTGATGCACCACTCCGGGCTGAGGCCATGACGCTTCAGGCGTTCATAGGTGTGGAGCAGGTCGCCGAGCGAGCCGAAGGTGAATGCCACATGGTCCAGGCCCACGCTCTCCCGGCGCTTCGGGCTGAAGTTGGCGGTGTTGATCAACGCCAGACGGTGGTGCTCGTCGTCGTAGGACAGGAAACAAAGCAGCGCATTGCGGAACATCACGCGCGCACCCAGTACGACGGACCACCAGTGGATCGATTCATCGAAGCGCCGCGTCGCGAGCACGATGTGCGCGAGTTTCACGGGCGGGCGGGCGTCCGGGTCCGGACACGGGATGGGAAACTGGTCCATGCTCATGCTGTTGCTCATTGCATCTCCTTGATGAGGTGTGCCGTCGTCGCGGCGCGGGTCTTGGTGGACCGGGAGACCAGGCACGCCATCACCGCCTGCAAGGCCCGGGAAGGATCGGCGCACTGGCGGCGGCTGCGCCAGACGACGATCCCGTCGCCGCGCACCAGCACCGCGCCGGACACATCGATCTCCAGTGCCGCGGCCAGTGCCGAGGGATCGACGCGAAACTGCGACGCGACGCCGTTACCGATGGACGGACACGCCACCTCGATGCCCCAATCGCCGCGCACGCTGGAAAGCGCCGCCTGCCAGCGCGCGCGTTCTTTCTCGTTGACCAGCAGCGTCATCGGCGCGCGCCGTGCCAGATCGCGCGTGGACAGCGGCTCGCCGTCGATGCCGAGTTCGCTCCAGAGGTGCGGAATCAGTGCGCCAGGGCTCGTGGTCGGCAGATATTCGGTCGCCCGGTGAGGGGATGCAGGGTGCGGATGCGGCTCGCGGGCAACGAAGCCGGCCGGGTGCGCGTAGCCGAGGTCCATGCCGAGGGTGACGAAGACTTCGCGCTGCTTGGCGATCGCCCTTCGAACCCTGGTCCGGGCCTCCACACCCGCTCGCCCGGAGACTGTCAGTCCGTTCAGCGGCTTCAGCCCGCCACGCATCAGGGAGCCGAACAGCTTGCGTGCAAAGGCCCTGGGCAAGCTGCGCGCCAACGCAGACCGGGAGAGCGCTGACAAGGTCTTGAAACCGTCGGGATCCACGCCGGCAGCCCGCAATACCTCGTCAGACAAGGCGCTGAGCTGCTGCGTGAGGTGCGCATGGGCATCGGCGCTCGCGGCGCGCTCGACGGCATAGCTGGACAGCAGCCCGTGCGCGAGCTCGCGGTGCACGAAGCCACCCAGCAGGATCTGCAGCCGCCATGCAAGGCTTGCGGCATCCTCGATGCCATGGTTCAGCCCGAAGCCGCCAATCGCGGAAAAGCCCGCTGCGGCATCGCCAAGCAGCAAGACGCGGCCAACCTGGCTGGTCACGGCGCGCCGCAGTTCCATTGTCCAGGGCCGGATCGAGCGGATCTCGACGTCGATGCTGTCGTCGCCAATGGCAGCGCGCACCAGCGACAGTGCCCGTGCGGTCGGCATCTCGTCCGCACGCTCGATTTCAGGCAGTACCGCGGTGGACAGGACCCACTCTTCATCGTCGGCGGTATGTGCCGTGAGCGTCCCGACGACGCCGGGATTGAGAATCCAGTACAGAGGGCTCGGCCGCGCGTTGTTCAGTTTGCCCAGTTGCGCACGGAAATGGATTTGCGCGACCGTTTGCATGGGCGTTGTGGTCGATTGCACGCCGAGCAGCCGCCGGACCGTGCTTTGCGCGCCGTCCGCGCCGGCGACGAAGCGTGCGGTGCGCCGGGTAGTGCTACCGCTGCGTATTTCGCGCAGCGTCAGCGTACAGCCGTCAGCGTCCTGCGATAGTGCCTCGAGGTCATACCCCGGCATGAACTCGATCAGTTCGCTGGCAATCACGCGCTGCCGCAGGATCGGGTCGGCCACATTCTGGGACAGGTGCAGGGGCCGGCAGGGGCCGCTGCCCAGCAGGCGGGCCGTATGCCCGGGATCACTGCCGATCGGCACGCAGCGCCCAAGGTCCACCCCGGCCAGGGACGTGCACCAGGTGATGTAGCGAAGCTTGAGTGGCGGCGAGCTGATTTCGCGCAGCGTCTCGGCAAGGTCGGTATCGATGGAGCGAATCACTTCCATCGCCCGTGCCGACCAGACGTGGCCGCGCGGATGCGCATCCGCATCGGACTGCCGGTCCACCAGCACGCTGCGGATGCCGCGGCTGGCCAGAAGGAGCGCCAGCACGGAGCCAGCGGTGCCGGCGCCGACGATCGCAACGGGGATGGCATGGCCACCCTGGCGGAGCGGCGCGGCTTCGGGATCATGTATCACAGGGGAACCTTCGCGAGAGTTTTTGGGGTTTTCGGCCGTCAGGACGCATGCGTGCCGGTCCGTGCGCCGGATGTCGGCGATTCACCTGATGCGATGGGGGCAGGGAGCGGGACAGGGATCTGGAGCACGGTGCACAGCGGACCCAACACGTCCTCGATCTGCATGCCGGTCGCCGACGCATGGCTCCACGCAATGTGTCCGTCCGGGCGAACCAGCACCGCGATGTCAGGGCGGCCACCGTTCCACGCATGCAGGCGCGGCAGTTCGTCGCGGTGCGCGATGGCATCGAGGTCGACCCCGTGCACCGGCACGCCAAGCCGCTGGCTTGCCTGCGCCGCGAGTTCCACACATCGCCGGCCGTGGCAGCCCAGGCCGGCGAGCAGGAAATGCCCGGGGTCAAGCAGATCGTGCGACGTTGCGGCGGCGGCGCCTAGTACGCTGAAGTGCGGCAAGCGCGCCCCGGGGGTGAGCGACAACGCTACCTCGAGAACCGGATTTGCCGCGACCGGGGCCACGGCACCGTTGTCGCAGATAGCCGCGCTTCGGTAGACATAGCCCAGGTCAAGCCCGAGCGTACTGAAATGTTCCATCTGGGCTTCTGCGGCCTGTTGCACCCTCTGTTTGATGCCGGCGAACCGAGGCGTGGCTGCGTGCTGCACCTTCCGGTTGTGCGCATCGATGGGAGCCACAAGCAGAGACTTGAGCGTGGAACGCAGCGCGGCTGGCAGCATGCGGGCCGGGGCGCTTGCGCGCAGGCGTGCCAGCGTTGGCAATTTGTCTTCATCGAGACCCAGCGCCGTGGTGACCTGCCGCATCTTGCGGTGGTTCGACACACTGACGCGGCAGTTCGTCTCGGCGACAGGCTTGCGCTCGTCGCCATAGGTATCGAGCAGCCCGGAGCCCGCCTTCCCCTTCATGACGAGAGCCAGCTTCCACGCAAGGTTGTGCGCATCGGCGGCGCCCGTGTTCAGACCGAGGCCGCCCGTGGGCGGAAAGCGGTGGGCGGCATCGCCGACGAGGAAGGTACGGCCTTTGTGATAAGGCTCGGCGATGTGCGCCTGCATCGTCCAGTTCGACAGCGAAGTAATGCGCAGTGGCATATCGCGATCGCCCAGGGCCGCACGAAGCATGCGCTCGCACCGCTCCGGCGGGAAGTCCTTCGGCGATTCGTACGCGGGGTAGTACGGTGTCATGAACACCGAGTAGCGCGCCGCATCGTGCACGATGAAGGTGCCGGGCGCCTTGGCCGACAAGACCCAGAAGAGGATTGACGGGCTATCCTTGACCAGATGCCGGATATCCGCCTCGAAGTTGATGGTGACGAGGTGCGCCAGGTTGGTCTCGCCCACCATCGGCAGCCCCTGGCTGCGGCGCACGCGGCTGCTGGCGCCATCCGCGGCAATCAGCCACTGGCTGCGCACCCGGTACGTGTCGCCGCTTGCGGCATCCATCACCGAGGAAATGACGCACTGCCCGCTCTGGTCCGCGTCCTGCCATACCTGGCCAAAGGCCGTCTGGCAGCGCACGCGGCGCGCCACTTGCGCGAACAGGAGGCGCTCGAGATGGTGTTGCGGAATGTTTGCCGTCCGCTTGCTGCTGGCCGCCGCCATCCTGGCAAGGCAGCCGGTGCCGCCGACCTCGATACGGGCCAGGTCGCCGTCCGCCAGGTTGCGCCGCCAGGTCACGAAGCGGGACTGGGCGGTATGCGTGCTGATACCCGCCAGGTCCTCGTCCGTGACGCCGATGCTGGCAAGAATCTCCTGCGTCCTGGTGTTGATGACATGCGCCTGGGGCGCGAGATGCAGGTCATCGCGCTGCTCGATCAGCAGCGACTCGATGCCCTGATCCGCCAGCAGCGCCGCCATCAGCATGCCAACGGGACCCGCGCCCACGATTAACACCGGAACTTCCAACTCGCGCATACACACTCCCAAGATTTCTGACCGCCATTCGACGCCACAGGGTGCAAATTTATATTCATATAAGTCGGCTCCACATTGGTACTTATACTTATATAAGTCGACTCTCCTGAAAGCCGGGCAGGGCGGACTGCGCGCACGACAACCATCCTTGGGGCAAGCCTGGGTTGGGACCTTGGCGTGTGGGAGAATGGCGGACCTGCCAAATTGCGTGAACGTGCCCCGAGCAACCATGAGCACTCTCGAAACCCGACGCCCCAAGACACCTGCGCGAAAGCGTGCAGGCGAGGCATCTGCCGTAACCACGGGGGCCTCCCGGTCCGCCGAGGGGTCGGGGCGGCAACGGTTGATCGACGCAGCCGAACTGGAGTTTGCGCAGAAGGGTTACGACGGCGCGTCCGTTCTCTCGATCGCCAACCGTGCCGGCGTGAAGCAACCCCTGCTGAATTACCACTTTGGCGGCAAGGAAGGCCTTTGGCGCGCGGTCGTCGAAAGCGCTTATGCGGAGACCCTCAAGGCGTCAACGCTGGCCTCGGAGACGCGTGACGACGGGGACCCGCTTAGCCGCTTGCAGGCCACGCTGAGGGCCTTCGCGGTCAGCAATCTCCGTCATCCGGCGGCGCACGCTCTGGTCGTCATGGAGGTTGCGCAAGCCAGTCCAAGGCTGGACTGGCTGGTGGACAACTACATGCGGCCGTTTCATGACAAGCTCGACGCGCTCATTGCCGACTGTCACGCGGCCGGCCTGCTGAAGCCCTACCCGCGCGAACATGCGAGCATCATGATGACCGGCATGCTCACTGCCATTCAATCCGCCACGCATCTGGCGAAGCGGGTCTATGGCGTCGGACCGATGACTGCCGAGCAGACGGAGCAGCACGCGGAGCAGGCCATCGATGCACTGCTGAACGGCATGCTGGTTCGCCGCGTCAATCGCCGGCGGCCATCGGGCAGCAGGTAGTTCCGCATCGGGAGCGATTCGCCGGCTCGAGCATCATGGTGACGCTGGCGGATGCACTGCGACTCGCAATCAACGCCGTGCGGGACGTCGCCGAGTCGCGCAAGATACCGTCGGGTGTCGATCTAGAGACCACCACGCCGCTTTCCGACATGCAACGTATCGCTCGCGTTTCAGCAATTCAGGCCTTCACAAAAATGAAATCTGTCGCTAGAATGGCGTCCCCTTGCACTGAGTCCTGGCTGACAGGGCTGTTCGCGATACGGGGCCTGGTGCATCCCGATTGCATTGAAATGCCGACGTGGTGAAATTGGTAGACACGCTATCTTGAGGGGGTAGTGGCGAAAGCTGTGCGAGTTCGAGTCTCGCCGTCGGCACCAATACGATGCTCCGATAGCCAGCAGCGCTACGGGCAATTGGCATCGTTCTTCACTTCCGCAGCTATCTGCTGCACTCTCCGTTTCTTTCGACTCCTAAAAATCTCCACTGGACTCGCTGCATCGTTCCTGATGCTCGCTGCGAGGGCCTACTCATCTCCACCATCGACGTAGATATCCGGCACGGCGAATTCGTCGCGCTGATCGGCCGCAGTTCGTGACCTGTCGGTTTGCCTACACACGCATGTCAAGCATGTTGCATTAAAGACCGTGCAACGTTTGACCGATATCATCGGCATTCTCGTGCACAACGCCATCGAGCGGGATGCGCGAACGGAACGTATGACGTTCACGGGAGGAAAGGTGCCGGCGGCCGGATGGCCGAGGCACTTCGACAGACGGGCAGGCCGCACAGGTCCCCAGCGAGACGGAGCATTGGAAGATGGGGACGGTAACGGGCACGGCGCAACCGATGATCGCGGTCGCCGCGGGCATGTTGTTTTGCGCGCCGCTTGCCGGCAATGCGCAAGCGCCGGCGACGCTCGCGACGAGTGATCTGCAGGCGACGGGCGTCGCGGTGCAGGCCGATGCGGCGCATCGCGTCACGCTGCCGGCGATCACGGTGCAAGGCGACGCGACCGCAGCGTCGATCGGGCTCGTCGGAATCCATACCGCAACCGGCACGAAGACCGACACGCCGATCAACGAGATTCCGCAGACGATCAACGTCGTGACCGCGCAGCAGATCGAGATGACCGGCGCGACCGATCTCAATCAGGCACTGCGCTACGTGCCGGGCTTCGCATCGTTCGGCTCCGACAGCCGCACCGACTGGTATGCGGCGCTGCGCGGCTTTACGCCCACGTTGTTCGTGGACGGCATGCAGGCGCCGAATACGGCCACCATCGCGAACTGGCGCGTCGATCCATACATGAGCGACAGCGTCACCGTGCTGCGCGGGCCGACGTCGGTGCTGTACGGGGCCGGTGAGCCGGGCGCGATCGTCGACGTGCAGACCAAGCAGGCCGACGGCGAGCGCGTGCGTGAAGCGGGCGTGGAGGTCGGCAATTACGCGCGCAAGCAGTTCATGTTCGACATCGGCGACAAGCTCGATGCGGACGGCAAGTATGCGTACCGCTTCGTCGGCGTCGCGCGCGACGGCAACGCGCTGACAGGCCCGAACGCGGACCGGCGCATCGCGCTTGCGCCATCGTTTCGCTGGCGGCCGGACGCGGACACGTCGCTGACGGTGTCGGCGACCTACCTGCAGGACTGGACCGACATTTCATTCAATTTCCTGCCGGCGCAGGGCACCGTATTGCCGAACCCGAACGGGCGCCTGTCGCCGGATGTCTACATGGGCGACCCGGCCTTCAACGACTACCGGAAGAAACAGGGTGCGCTCGGCTATCAGTTCGAGCACAACGTGAATGCGATGTGGACGCTGCGCCAAAGCGTGCGCTGGATGCACCTGTCGCTCGACGACGCAACGGTGTTCGGCAATGGCCTTGCCCGCGGCAGCACGACCGACATGACGCGCTTCGCAGGGCTGTTCCAGCTGAACTACAGCCGCTTCGACATCGACAACAACGCACAGGCGCGGTTCGGCACCGGCTCGCTCGAGCATCGGCTGCTGCTCGGCTTCCAGTACAACCGGCAGACGACCACCAACAGCGTGTGGCTCGCACTGGCGCCGAACCTGAATCTTTACAACCCCGTCTACACGCCGGTCACGACCGCGATCTTCTCTGGGCCGACGTCGTTGGGGCACGTCGATCAGTACACGGCGATGAACACGTTCGGCGTGTACGCGCAGGACCAGATCGAATGGAATCGCTGGGCGCTGACGCTCGGCGGCCGCGAGGACTGGGTGAACCTGCGCGAGGACGACCGCTCGGCGGGCACGCAGTCGAAGGCCGACGTGAGCGCGTTCTCGGGCCGCATCGGGCTCACGTACCAGGGCGACTACGGGCTGTCGCCGTACGTCAGCTATTCGACGTCGTTCAATCCGGTCATCGGCGTGAGGATGTTCGGCGGTGGCTTGCCGAAGCCGACGCGCGGCAGGCAGACGGAGGCGGGCCTGCGCTGGCAGTCGCCCGACAGGCATCTGATGCTGAATGCGGCGATCTACCAGATCAACCAGACCAACGTGCTGACACCGACGCCGGCAAACCTCGATCCGACCGGCTCGTCGTCCGTGCAGACGGGCGAGGTGCGCTCGCGCGGGGTCGAGCTGAGCGCGGTCGGCAAGCTCACGCCGAACCTGTCGGTGATCGCGTCTTACGTGTATCAGGACGTGAAGAACGTGAAGGCCAACGATGCGACGCTTAACCACTGGCCGGTCGCGGTTCCGCTCCCGCGCCAGATGGCGTCGCTATGGGCCGACTGGACATGGCACGCCGGCGCACTGTCGGGCCTCGGGATGGGCGGCGGAATTCGCTACCAGAGCGCGTCCGCGGGGGCGCCGGACAATTCGCTGACGGTGGCGAGCTACACGCTCTATGACGCTGCGCTGCACTACGACACCCGCAACTGGCGTTTCGCGCTGAACGTGTCGAACCTGTTCGACCGTCACTCCATCAGCGGTTGCCAATCGTACCAAGTCTGCATTTTCGGCAATGAGCGAACCGTGCTGGCCAGCGCGAAATACGACTGGTGATCGACGCGCTCATGCCGATGGCACGCGCTGAGCTGCATCCATGCCGGTGCCGGACGGCGAGCCGGGTTCGCCCGCGCCTGTCAGCGCATCGACCAGCACGTCGATTCCGTGAAAATCCAGCGCGTCGACGTGCTTTTGCACTTCGTCGAGAAAGGCCGCATAGCGGCTGTCGTTCGCATATCGGCCAATCCATGCCTCCATATCGGTAAGGCGGCCGTCCCTGGCAAGTCGCGCCAGTTCCTCGAGCGCGTGCACGGACGGATGGTGCGTGACGCGCGAAACGGACGGGTGGGACGGGTGCCCGGCGTCGACCATCGGCGGCGACGGCCGCTGAAGCGCCGACGGAGGCACGAGCCTTTGCTCGACCGCAGGCGCGGAGATTTCGAATGAAAACGCCGTTCCGACACCGGGCTTGCTGGAGACGGCCAGCTCACCGTTCATGGCCGTGACGATACGCTGCGCGATGAACAGGCCGAGCCCGGTGCCGCCGTTCACGGCCTGAACCTGCTGAAACGCGCGGAAGATATCCGGTTTTCCCGCGACGTCGATCCCGATGCCCGTATCCGCGACCTCGAGGCCGATGCGGTAACCATCGGCTTCGCGGTGCGCATCGACAGAGAGCGTGACGACACCGTTGCGCGTGAATTTCGACGCATTGGAAAGCAGGTTGAGCAACACCTGCTGCAGACGGATTCCGTCGATTTCCAGCGTTTTCGGCAGCGGCGTGAGCGGCCGAAAGACGAACTGGTTGTCCTGTTGCGCGCATAGTGCGACGGCGTAGCTGCCAATGTCGTCCAGAAGCCCGGGCAAGTCCGTGGCATCGGGAGAAATGCCGAGCGGCTGCAACTCGGCCTTCGTATATTCGAGCAATTCGTCAATCAACGTGAGCTGATAGCGGATGCTTCGGTCGATCGACTGGATCAGCCTGGTCTGATTGCGTGTCGCACTTTGCAGCAGCAGCTTCGAGTATCCGTTGATCGTGGACAGCGGGGCGCGCAGGTCATGGCTGACGTACCCGAGGGTTTCGATCTTCTGCTGCATGTTGGTGTGCGCCTGATGCAGCGCTTCGTTGAGCGCAACGGTACGTTTCGCGACTTCGTCCCGCAGGCGATCCTGTTCCGTGAGTTGCCAGTGCTCGAGCCGCTTCCGCGCTTCGGTGCGTTGACGGCCCACGTGGTTGATCCACGCGGCCAGAACCAGCAGGTGCGTGGCCAGGCCGATGATCGCGATAACGGGATTCGGGTAAATATCGGATTTCAGCCAGGACAGCATCGGCGGGATTGCGTCCAGTCCGTCGACGGTGCGAATCAGGATGTTGAAGCTCGCAAACGTCACCGCGATCAGCATCAGGCGGCCGGTTGGCGTCTTGCGTCTGGCAAGCATCAGCGCAAGGCTGATATTCACGACGGAAAGTACGGTGTTCAGGCGCAGGCAGAACCATGTAAAGGTCAGCAGGTCGCCGAAAGCCGCGCCCGCCATGCCGATGCCTTCGAGGCACAGGATCGTCACGTACACGACACGCATCGGTATCCTGGCTTTTTCGCCGTCAGCGATCTTCAGGATGAACGCGATGAAAAGCGCCACGGAGAGATAAGCGAAGAGCACTTCGCTGCGCGCCGACCATTCGAACGCATCGGGCCACAGGTACACGCGGGTGTAGCCGCGGATCGCCGCCTCGAACAGGGTCGTGGCCAGGCCCATCGCGGCCAGCAGATAGAACGCACCGCTGCGGGAAAAGAACCCGATCAGCAACGCGCACCACACGAGCGCCAGCAGCCCGCCGAAAAAGCCGAAGTTCCACATGGCGGCGCGCATCTCCTGCGCATGCCATGCGTCCTCGGCGAAGACGGCCGGCGCGAGTCGCAATTCCTTGCGGGACGTGACGCGCATCAGCACGGGAATCCGTTCGCCGGGACGCAGCGTGATGTCGAGCGCCGGGTAGCGCGGCGACGTTCGGCTCGCATCGACGGCGGATGGAGGGAATACGCGGTCAAGCGTCCATCGGCCATTCCGGAAGACGCGGAAATCGACGCGATCGACACGGGCATCGCGAAGCACCAGCACGAGCGGGCGCTCGACACTGTCGCGATTGATCAACGTGAGATGAATCCACCACGCGGACCGGGAAAACTCCCGATTGAGCCGAACGCCGGTTGCCGACAGAAAGCCGCCTTGCGCAGTCGCGAGCCGCGCGAGTACCTGGTCGACTGGCATCGCGGCCGTGGCATCCTCGAAGATCGATACCGCTTCCAGTCGTGCCGGGCTTTCGGCCGTCGCGGCTCGGGCCGGCGTGCATGTCACGGACGCCACCAGCAGGAAATACAGCGCGGCGCAACACGCGATGACCGATGCTTTGCAGTGCTTACGCATCGGGGTGAAGCCTTGCGACAATATCGGCCGTATCACCCCGGCTGTGCTGCCTTCGCCAATCGGACGGCGTGATGCCGAAGCGCTCGCGGAACGCGGTGGCGAAATTGCCGGCGGTAGAAAAGCCGATCTCGTCGGCAATATCCCCAATGCCCATCGATGTTTCGGCGAGAAAGCGCTGGGCGGTCCGCAACCGCGTGTCGCGCAGATACTCGAATACCGTCTGGCCGAGATTGTCGCGAAACACCCGGGACAGCCGCTTTTCGTGGGTGCCGACCAGTTTGGCGAGATCTTCGAGGGCCGGCGGATTGCGCAGGTCGCGCAGCAGGATCTCGGTCGCGGCGCGTACCAGCGACGCATCCGGATGGTCGGGAAGCGCTGGCAGGTGCGCCTGGGGCCGACTGCCGAGCGTCTTCTTCACGTGATTCCGGATTCGCGCAATCACTTCGGCCGGTTCGAACGGCTTGATGATGTAGTCGATCGCACCAATCTCGAGCCCTTCGATGCGATCCTCGAGGTCGCTGGCGGCGGACAACATGATGATCGGGATCGTTTGAGTCGACGGGGTCGACGTAAGCAATCTGCAAGCGGCAAAGCCGTCCATGCGGGGCATGCGCACGTCCATCAGGATCAGGTCCGGGGAGATGGCCTGAGCACGGTGATAGGCCTGCAGGCCGTCGAACGCGACACTGATCCGGCAGCGCGCGCCACGCAAGATCTCGATCAGGAGCTGAAGCTCGTTCGGACGGTCATCCACGACAAGAATATGGGCGCCAGAGAGATCCGGCGCGGCACGAGGCGACGTCGAACTTGACAAGCGAGATGACATGGTTGCGAACGAGTTGGGATGGGCGAACGGGATTGCGCTGCGGGCATCGCGCGCCACAGACGCGCCATTGTTGCAAAATTCATCAGCAGACGGAAGTGATGCCTGGGGATCCTGTGCGGTCGTTCGCCGGTGCGATTGCGGGCTTCAGATCGATACGCTCGAAGCAACCGGACGCGGAAAGACCGATCCGGTTGCTTCCAACTCGACGGCCGACGTGCGGGCCAGCAACCGGCGTGTCGAGATCGTGTTGCAGCGTTGATTGTGCTGCGTTTTCGCGCGTTCAACGCCCCAGCGCGTAGAACTCCGCGTTCGGACGCATGTTCGTCACGTTCGCAAGGCGGTTGGACATGCCGAAGAACGCCGAGACCGCAGCAATGTCCCAGATGTCTTCTTCGTTGAAACCGTGCGATTTCAGCATGTCGAAATCCGCCTCGCCCACCAGGTGCGCCGTCTGCGAAACCTTCATCGCGAAGTCGAGCATCGCTTTCTGGCGCGTGGTGATGTCGGCCTTGCGGTAGTTGGTGGCAACCTGGTCGGCGATCAGCGGATCCTTCGCGCGAATGCGCAAGATGGCACCGTGCGCGATGACACAGTACTGGCACTGGTTCACGCTGCTGGTTGCCACGACGATCATTTCCCGTTCGGCCTTGCTCAGGTTGCCGGGCTTGTCCATCAGCGCATCGTGGTAGGCCATGAACGCGCGGAATTCGTCGGGGCGATGAGCGAGCGTCAGGAAGACGTTCGGGATGAAGCCAGACTTTTCCTGGACCGCGACGATGCGTTCGCGAACGTCCTCCGGCAAGTCTTCAAGCGCCGGCACCGGAAAGCGGCTGACAGCGGCGGAGTGGGTGATGGTCATTAGTGTCTCCTCGAAAAGTGGTGAGATGCTGGCGCGTGAACACGCGCCGGTTCGAATGGGGACGATCAGACGCGTGTCTGCCTCACGCATTGACATCCACGATGATGCGGCCGCGAATCTTGCCGTTCAGCAGTTGTTCGGCAAGGGGAATGGCGTCGTTCAGCCCCACTTCCCGGCCGATGGCGCCCAGCTTCGCGATATCCAGATCCGAGCCGAGGCGACGCCAGGCCATCAGGCGCTCGGTGCGGGGGCACATCACGCTGTCGATGCCGACCAGGGTGACGCCGCGCAGGATGAACGGGGCGACGGTGGCGGGAAAATCCATGCCGGCGGCCAGGCCGCAAGCGGTGACCACGCCACGGTAGCGGGTAGACGCGCACACATTGGCGAGGACGTGGCTTCCCACCACATCCACCGCGCCGGCCCATCTTTCCTTCTGCAACGGCTTGCCGGGCTCGCTGAATCGGGACCGTTCCAGGACTTCCGCCGCGCCGAGCTGCTGCAGGTAATCGGCATCCGCCGTGCGGCCGGTGACTGCGACGACGCGGTACCCGAGTCGAGCCAAAATCGCCGTGGCGACGCTTCCGACGCCGCCGGCCGCGCCGGTCACGACGATCTCGCCGTCACCGGGGCGCACACCATGGCGTTCGAGCGCCAGCACGCACAGCATGGCCGTGTAACCGGCCGTGCCGATCGCCATCGCCTGTTGCGGCGTGAATGTCGGCGGCAACGGCACCAGCCAGTCGCCATCGACGCGCGCCTTCTGGGCCAGGCCACCCCAGTGTGTCTCGCCGACGCCCCAGCCATTGAGCACGACCCAGTCGCCGGCGCGGTAGTCGGGGTGCGCGCTCGCTTCGACCTCGCCCACCAGGTCGATGCCCGGCACCATCGGGAACTTGCGGACGACCGGAGCCTTGCCGGTGATGGCCAGCCCGTCCTTGTAGTTCAGCGTCGAGTGGCTGACCCGCACCGTCACATTGCCTGGGGGCAACTGCGTGTCGTCCAGCGTCTGTACCTGGGCCCGCTGGCCGGCTTCATCCTTGTCGATCACGATGCCTTGGAACATGGGGTTCTCCTTTCTAGACCGATCGTCTAGTTAATGGCAAAAAAATTCAGTGGCGCGGCAGTCCGCTGAAGAAAAACTGCGCAAACACTTCCAGCGGCACGTTACTGCGCTCCAGCTTGGCGCGCAGCACGGCGCCTTCCCAGCCGGTCCAGAAAAACATCGCCAGCTCGGCGGGCGCGGCTGACATCGCGAGTTCACCTGCTCGCTGGGCGGCGATCAGGCAGTCGGACAAACGGCGCTGCCAATCTTCGAACGTGGCGCGCAGACGGTCACGGAAACTCTCGGGCAACGCGCCCATTTCCTGCCCGAGATTCCCGATGAGGCAGCCCCGGCTGTACGCGTAGCGGGCCATGCCGTCCTTGGCGTCATCGACGAAAGCCTGCACGCGTTGCAGCGGCGGCAGATCGGGGTTGCTGAAATGGCGGTCCAGCTTGCGCGCGAAGAACTCGGCGTAGCGGTCGATCAACTCCAGGCCAAACGCCTCTTTGCTGTCGAAGTAATGGTAGAAGGACCCTTTGGGTACCCCGGCGCGCCCGAGGATCTCATCGAGCCCCGCGGCCGAAAAACCCTTTTCGGTCAGCACTTCGAGCCCGGTGCGCAACAGCGCATCACGGGTGGCGACCAGGTCGTCGTGCTTCTTCGGCGGTCGACCGCGGCGGCGAGGGGTGTCGGTTCGAGTGTCCATTCGCTAATAATAGACCGATCGTCTCAAAAATCAACTGCAAATGTGCCGGACGCCCGACGGCGTTACTAGCCCAGCGTCCCCGGCAACTCCGGAGTACCCTTGCTCGATCTATCGACCTACCTGCAGGTGATCGAGCATGCACGCCTATCCTTTTCGTCTCTCGCCCGGTGACGATCTGCGCGGGTCCATCGAGGACGTGTTGCGCCAGCGCGAGTGGCGTGCGGCATTCGTCGTTCAGGGCATCGGAAGCCTCTGCGTCGCCGAGTTGCGATTCGCCGGGGCAGATGTGCCTGCCACATTGCGCGGCGACCTCGAAATCCTGACGCTGGGCGGGTCGGTATCGCCGGACGGCGCGCATCTGCATATGTCCGTTTCCGATGCGGACGGTCGGGTGTTCGGCGGTCACGTGGCGAGCGGATGCGTGGTGCGGACCACGGCCGAAATCCTGCTCGCGGTGCTTCCCGAGCATCGCTTTTCGCGTGAGCTGGATGCGGGCACCGGGTTCAAGGAGCTGGTGATCGATCCAAAACATCCGGATCGGCGGTGACTCGCGCGACCTTGACGAATATCAGAACGCGGGCAGGCGGCCACGGTCGCGCCGCTGCCCGAAGCGATAGCATGGGTTCATCTTTTAACGGGACACGAATGCGCGACGAACGCGCCGGTTCCGGGCGAAGCTGGTGTGCTGAAAATCGCTATCGAAATAGTAAGGAATCCAAATGCTTAACGTCTCTTCCGTCCTGGTCAGCATGGCGCCGTTGTGGGTCATCTTGCTGGGCGCGTCTTCTGCGGCGGCCTACCTCGTCTTCTGGCGCAAGGTCATCAAGTAAGCCGGTCAACGCTGCGCGATAGCGCACGTACATGTGCCGCAGCGTTCGCCTACGGCACACGACGGCGTTACTCGCCGAGCGTCCCCGACAACTCGGGATCGAATCCTTGCTGATCGTCGTGCGGGGGAAGGTCAAGAACGAGTTTGACCGCGCTCATGTTCGCCTTCAGCGAAAACACTCGGCCGATCACGAGAAATGTCTGCGGCAGATTCTCGAGCTCGATGAAATCGCCCGGTTGCGGCAGGTGTGCGCCCTGGTCGTAGGAAAAGCTGGTGTTGGTTTGATCACCAACCGTCTCTGCGGCGTGCTCGGTGAATTCGATGGTGATGTGAGTGGTCATACGAACCCGCGTGTGTGGTGGTTGAAGAGGGGTGAGGGTTCGATTGTCGCAGATTGTCGACGTCAGCCAAATGACCGCCGCGGGCCGCCCGTCGTCTCAGTACCGGGATAAGTGCAACAATGAATGCGTCGTGTGCTTTGAAACTCGTTCCGGATCATGGAGGCGGCCATGCTGGAGATTGCGAGAGAAAAAGTGGCTGCAGCAACCGGCGGGATGCCCGGATCGGGATTGATCCTGGCGCTGGCATGGATCCTGGTGAGCGCGATGTTCGCCGTAGGCCCTGCGCATGCGCACGCGCAATCGCGTTCGTTCGACAGCTTCGCCGTTCCCGCCGGCAGTGCGCCGCACGACGTCGCCCCGGCGCCCGACGGCCGCGTGTGGTACACCGCGCAGGCACAGGGCGAGGTCGGCCGCCTGAATCCAGGTACCGGCAGGATCGAGCACGTTCCGCTCGGCAAAGGGTCGGCGCCGCACGGCGTGATCGTCGGCCCCGATCGTGCCGCGTGGATCACGGACGGTGGCCAGAACGCGATCGTGCGCGTCGACGCGAAGACGCTCGTCGTCACGCGTTTCCCGTTGCCGAACGACCGTCCGGACGCGAACCTGAACACCGCGGTGTTCGACAAGCTGGGGCATCTGTGGTTTACGGGACAAAGCGGCGTCTATGGCGAGCTCGATCCGGCGAGCGGGAAGATGCGCGTCTTCGATGCGCCACGCGGGCCGGGCGCGTACGGCATCTGCGTGACGCCTGACGGCAGCCTGTACTTCGCGTCGCTGGCCGGCAGCTATCTCGGCCGCATCGACCCGGCGACCGGCACGGCGCAGGTCATCGATCCGCCGACGCCGAAGCAGGGCGCACGCCGTGTCTGGTCCGATTCGAAGGGGCGGGTCTGGATCAGCGAGTGGAACGCGGGCAAGGTTGGCGAGTTCGATCCGGCGACGCATCGATGGCGCGAGTGGCCGTTGCCGGGCCACGAGCCGCATGCGTATGCGATATTCGTCGACGAACGCGACATCGTCTGGCTCAGCGAATGGAGCGCGAACGCGCTCGTGCGCTTCGACCCGCGCACCGAGCGGTTCGACGTGCTGGCGCTGCCGCGCCCGCACGCGAACGTTCGCCAGATGATGGGCCGCGGGGCAGACGTCTGGCTGTCGGAATCGGGCACCGATCATCTGGTGCGTTACCGGTCCGTTGCTGCAGAGGCAGGGGGCAACTGACTCGAACGACCATGACCGTACCGACGAACGCTTACGCGGCCTCCCCACTGCCGCGCACGGCAGCCGCGGGTGCCATCCGCGCCAGATGGCGCAGCAGCTTCGTCACCATCACGACGACCGTGAGCGCGAGGATCACGAAGAACACCGCGAGCGGCGTCAGCACCTGCACCGACACGAAGCCCGCGAGCCCCATCATCGCCGACGACACGAGCAGCAGCGCGCATCCGAGGATCGCGCTCGTCAGGCCCGCGATGTGCGGGAACAGCGAATTGCCCTTCGCCATCAGCGTCGGATACATCGCGCCCGCGCAGAAGCCCATCACGAGCACCGGCGCGGCGAGCGTCCAGACCTGCAGGCCGACCGTCAGCGCGAGCACCAGCATCGCGATCGCCGCGCCCGCCATCACGCGCGTACCGATCTGCAGCCGCTGCTCGGCGCTCGGCAGGCGCGGGCCGTGCACGCGGTTCGACAGGCCGCCGAGGAAGTACATCATCCCGATTCCGAGCGCGAGGTAGCCGAAATAGGTCGGCGGCTTGTGCAGCGTGTTCTGCACCATGAACGGCCCGATGATGTTGAACACGAGCAGGATGCTGTAGCACAGCCCCTGCGCGAGGAAGCAGCTCTGGAACACGGGGCTCGACAGCACCTTGCGCGCGTTCGTCATCAGCGTGCGCAGCTCGAGGTGCACGGGCTGCGGCAACGTCTCGCGATAACGCCACAGCACCACCCACATCAACAGCGAATAGACCAGCAGGAACACGAGGCACGCGTGCCAGCCGAACCACGTCTGCAGGTGTGCGCCGATCACCGGCGCGATGATCGGCGCGAGCCCCCACGCGATCGACATGTAGGTGAACGCATGCATCAGCGCCTGGCCGCGGAACGAATCGGTGATGATCGCCTTCGCGAGCAGGTTCGTCGTCGCGATGCCGAAGCCCTGCAGGCAGCGGGCCAGCACGAACGTCTCCAGCGTGGTCGCGCCGAGCGACAGCACGCAGCCGATCGTGTAGATCACGAGCCCGAACGCGAGCACGCGCCTGCGTCCGTACGCGTCGGCGATGGGACCAAAGACGAGCTGGCTGAACGCGTAGGCGGCCATGTACGCGGACACGCTCGACTGGATCGCCTGCGGCGACGTCGCGAAATAGCGGGCCATCTCGGGCAGCGCGGGCACGTAGATGTCGATCGCGAGCTGTCCGGCGGACGCGAACAGGCAGATCAGGAACAGCAGGAAACGCGGCGAATTCGGTGCGCGTGCGGGCGTGGCCGCGCGTTCGGGGAACGAGTGGGTCATGACGGCAGTGTAGGATCGGATTCCGGCGGCGCGGCTTACGTGGTTCGACTGTCGAACACTTTGTTCGGAAAACGCCGCCGTTGTCTATTGTGCCTGTTGTCGCGGCGATCGGCCGGATTCCCATGGCGGTCGCGAGGTTGACCGCCGACCCCTCAAGTCCCTCAGGCCCCTCAAGCCCCTCAAGCCCGCTCGAGCACCGCCATTTCGCGCACGATCACGAGCAGCACCGAAAGGCTGGCCCCGCCCGTCGCGCGCAGATCCGCGAGCAACCGCGCATAACGCTCCAGCGCCGCCTCCCGCCGCCCGCACCACGCATCGACGATCGCATCCGGCTCCGTGGATTCCGCAGCTTCGGTGAGCGCGCTCGTCGTCAGCGTGCGCTTGAGGCGCGCGACTTCCGCGAGCGCGGCCGCGCGCGCCATCATGTCCCAATGCGTCGGCGTCGGCAGCGCCGCCGCACGCTCGCTGATCCAGCCGTAATTGAGCTGCGTGCCGAGCGCGAAGTACACGCCCGCGACGAGTTCGAGGCTGCGGTTGCAGGTCGCGGCCACCTCGGCGATGTCGAGCAGCGCGGCCGAGATGTCGCCGTTCGCGACGCGCACCGCGAGCGCGCTGTCGACGCCCGCGTCGACCAGCACGCGCTGCCGTTCGGACAGCGCATCGAGATCGGCGGCGGGCAGCAGCGCCGGCAGTTGCGGCGCGAGCCGCTCGGCCGCATCGCGGCAGCGCGCGAGCAGCTCGCCGACGCCGCCGTCGCCGATCGCACCCGCCTGCAGGTGCCGCAGGAACCACAGTGCCGCGCGTTCGAGCAGCCGCGCGACATCGACGAACATGCGCGCCTGCACGTCGTCGGCGACACGGTTGTCGAGCGCGTCGATGTCGCGCCAGACCGCGTCGAGGTCGAACACGTCGCGCGCCATGATGCATGCGCGCACGATGTCGCCCGGATTTGCATCGGTCTCTTCCATCAGCCGGTGTACGAACGCGCAGCCGACCCGGTTGACGAGCGCGTTCGTCAGGTGGGTCGCGAGAATCTCGCGGCGCAGCGGATGGCGACGCATCGGCTCGCTGAAGCGCTGCTGCAGCGGCTTCGGAAAATAGTCGACCAGCATCCCGGCGACGAGCGGGTCTTCCGGCACGTCGGATTCGAGCAGCGCGTCGTACAGCCACATCTTGCTGTACGCGAGCAGCACCGCGCGCTCCGGCGACGTGAGGCCGAGCTTCGCGGTCTGGCGTTCGGCGATTTCGTCGTCGGTCGGCAGGAACTCGATCACGCGATTGAGGCGCCCCGCGCGCTCGAGCCAGCGCATCAGCCGCGCTTCCGCATCGAGCAGCTCGACCGTGTAGCGTCCGGCGATCGACAGCGCCTGGGTCTGGTAGTAGTTGTCGCGCAGCACGAGCAGCCCGACTTCGTCGGTCATCTCCGCAAGCAGCGCGTTGCGCTGCTTCTCGGTCATCTCGCCGTCGGCGACCACGAGCCCGAGCAGGATCTTGATATTGACTTCGTGATCCGAACAGTCGACGCCGGCCGAATTGTCGATCGCGTCGGTGTTGATGCGCCCGCCGCGCTGCGCGAACTCGATGCGCCCGAACTGCGTGAAGCCGAGGTTGCCGCCTTCGCCGATGACCTTGCAGCGCAGGTCCGCGCCGTTCACGCGCACCGCGTCGTTCGCGCGGTCGCCAACCTGCAGGTGGGTCTCGCGAGCCGCCTTCACGTAGGTGCCGATCCCGCCGTTGTAGAGCAGGTCGACGCTCGACTGCAGGATCGCGCGGATCAGCTCGCTCGGCGTGAGCGCGGGCGCATCGATGCCGAGCGCGGCCTGCACCGCGGGCGACAGCGGGATCGTCTTCGCGGTGCGCGGATAGACGCCGCCGCCTGCGGAAATCGCGGCCGTATCGTAGTCGGCCCAGCTCGACCGTTCGAGTGCGAAGAGCCGCGCGCGCTCGGCGAAGCTCACGGCCGGATCGGGGTTCGGATCGAGGAACACGTGCCGGTGGTCGAACGCGGCGACGAGCCTGATGTGCGGCGACAGCAGCATGCCGTTGCCGAACACGTCGCCCGACATGTCGCCGATGCCGACCACGGTGAAGTCGGTCGTCTGCGTGTCGATGCCCATTTCGCGGAAATGCCGTTTGACCGATTCCCACGCGCCGCGCGCGGTGATCGCCATCTTCTTGTGGTCGTAGCCGACCGAGCCGCCGGACGCGAACGCGTCGTCGAGCCAGAAGCCGTATTCTTGCGAGATCGCGTTCGCGTAGTCGGAGAAGGTCGCCGTGCCCTTGTCGGCCGCGACGACCAGATACGGATCGTCGTGGTCGTGTCGCACGACGTCGGGCGGCGGCACGATCGCGTTGCCGGCGAGGTTGTCGGTCAGGTCGAGCAGGCCGCGCAGGAACGTCTGGTAGCACGCGATGCCTTCGCGCATCCACGCTTCACGGTCGCTAGGCGGCGGCGGGTTCTTCACGACGAAGCCGCCTTTCGAGCCGACCGGCACGATCACGACGTTCTTCACCATCTGTGCCTTCATCAGGCCGAGCACTTCGGTGCGGAAATCCTCGCGGCGGTCGGACCAGCGCAGGCCGCCGCGCGCGACGCGCCCGCCGCGCAGGTGCACGCCCTCGACGCGCGGCGAATACACCCAGATCTCGAACATCGGCTTCGGCTCGGGCAGGCCCGGCACTTTCGCGGGGTTGAACTTGAACGACAGGTATGGCTTCGGTTCGCCGTTCGCATCGTGGCGGAAGTAATTGGTGCGCTCCGTCGCGTTGATCACGCCGAGGAACTGGCGCAGGATCCGGTCCTCGTCGAGATTGGGCACCTGGTCGAGCGCGGCCTCGATCGCTTTCAGCAGCCGCTCGGCCTGCGCGTCGCGCGTGCTGCCGGTGCGCGGATCGAAGCGCACGGCGAACAGCTCGACGAGCTGCCGCGCGATCGCCGGGTTGCCGGTCAGCGCGCGCTCGATATACGCGTCGCTGAAGGTCGAGCCGACTTGCCGCAGGTACTTCGCATACGCACGCAGGATCGTCACTTCGCGCGCGCTCAGGTGCGCGCGCAGCACGAGCCGGTTGAAATCGTCGTTCTCGATCCGGCTGCTCCAGATCTGGTCGAACGCGTCTTCGAACAGGCCCTTCACGCGCTCGATGTCGAACTCGGTGTCGTCCGCCAGTTCGAGCCCGAAATCGTGCACCCACGCGGGCGCCGCATCTTGCGCCTGGATCCGGTACGGCCGTTCCTCGTCGACGCGCACGCCGAGATGCTCGAGCATCGGCAGGCTGCGCGACAGCGCGATCGGGTCGCCCGCACGATAGACCTTGAAGCGGAACGCGCGCGCTTCGGCCTCGATCGGCCGGTACAGGTTCATCGCGAGGCGCTCGGTGCCTTTCACGCGCTCGATCAGCTCGATGTCGCGCACCGCGGTGCGCGCCGGATAGTCGTCGCGGTAGCCGGCCGGGAACGAATCGACATAGCGCTGCAGCAGCCGGTTGCCTTGCTCCTCGCCGAACGCGTCGAGCAGCGCGTCGGACAGGTCGTCCTGCCAGCGGCGCGACACCTGCACGAGGCGCTGCTCGAGTTCGCGCGTGTCGACGTCGGGCATCGTGCCCGGTTCCGCATGCACGACGAAGTGAATCCGCGCGATCGCCGATTCCGACAGCAGCGGCGTGAATTCGACGTTGACGCCGTTGAACGCATCGACGAGCAGCCGCGCGATGCGCCGGCGCAGGTCGGTGTTGTACTTGTCGCGCGGCACGTACGCGAGGCACGACACGAAGCGGTCGAAGCGGTCGCGCCGCACGAACAGGCGCGTGCGCTGGTGTTCCTGCAGGCGCAGCACGCCGAGCGCGATGTCGTAAAGCTGGTCTTCGTCGGCCTGGAACAGCTCGTCGCGCGGATAGGTTTCGAGCACGGTCACGAGCGTCTTGCCGAGATGGCCCTTCGGCAAGAAGCCCGCGCGTCGCACGATGTTCGCGCACTTGCGGCGCACGATCGGGATTTCCGACGCGGACACCATGTATGCGGTCGACGTATAGAGCCCGATGAAGCGCCGCTCGCCGCAGACCTTGCCGTCGGGGCCGACCAGCTTGACGCCGACATAGTCGAGATAGCCGGGCCGGTGCACGGTCGCGCGCGAGTTCGCCTTGGTCAGGAAGATCGGCCAGGTGCCGTGGATGATTTCCGCGGCGGCGGGCGGCAGCGGCGTCTCGTCCGACGTGCCGGGCGCGCGCAGCGCTTCGCGCAGGATGCCGAAGCCCGTGCCTTCGATGCCGCGCAGCGCGAAGCCGGCGCCGTGCGATACGAGCGCGTAGTCGCGCTGCCCGAGGAACGTGAAATGGTCGGCCACCATCCACTCGAGGAATGCGCGCGCCTCGATGTCTTCGGCGCTCGTCTCGCGTGCCTTCATGTCCTTGATCGTGTTGCGCGCGATGTCGACGATCTTCGGCCAGTCCTCGACGGACGCGCGCACGTCGCCGAGCACGCGCGCGATGTCGTTGCGCAGCGAGTCGAGCATCGCGGCATCGCCGCATCGGTCGACTTCGAAGTGGATGAACGACGCGAGCTGCGAGTGCGTGTCGTCGGTTGCGGCGCCGCCGACGTCGACGCGCTCGATGCCGCCGCTCTTGCCGCGCCAGATCCGGAACACGGGGTGCAGCGCCGAATGCAGCGCGAGCCCGAGGCGGTTGACGGCCATCGATACCGAATCGACGAGGAACGGCATGTCGTCGTTGACGATCTCGATCACCGTGTGGTCGGAGTGCCAGCCGTGCTGTTCGAGGATCGGGTTGTACACGCGCAGCCGCTCGCTGCCGGGCACGAATTTCTGCGCGGTTTGCCAGTGCGCCATCGCGGCGCCGTACAGATCGGCGATGCCGCGGCTCTGGATGTCGTCGGCGTCGACGAAATCGTAGTAGTGACGGAGGAGGGGTTCAACGATCCGGAAGGTCGCCTCGGGCAGGCGCTCGCGCGCAAATTCGACGACATCGGAGAGCAGGTGTGCGACGACTTCTTCGTTCTTCGCTTCCATGGCGCGTTCTCCTCTCGGGTGGCCATCGACTGCTTCGTCAGTGCGACATTATGCGCCGAATGCGTGACGAAGCGATGTGCGGGCGCACATCGCGCGGATGCATCGAGTCGAGCCGAATTGTGCGCGGCAAAGATGAGACGAATGCACGGCGTGCGATGCATTCGTCTTCCGCTCAGGCGTTCAGCGCTCGTCGCTCCACAGCTTGCCGGCCGTTGCCCAGTTCTCCTTCTTTACGTCGGTGAGGATGACGTCCACCGCGCCCGGCTCGCAGCCGAGCGTCTCGCACGTGACGCGCGTGATCGCTTCGACGAACTGGCGCTTCTGCTCGACGGTGCGGCCTTCGAACAGCTGGATATTGAAAGTCGGCATGACAAATGCTCCGGTTGGGGTGAACAAATCAATTGCGGAACGACGGATCGACACGGTCGACGCGGCGCAGCAGCGCAGGCCATTCGAGCTCGCCTTCGATCGCGCCACCGTCGCGCAGCTGCTCGGCAGTGCGCGCGGCGATGGCCGCATCGGGCAGCACGAGCGGCCCGCCGCCCGCCTGCGCGCGCACCTGGATGTCGCACGCCTTGATCAGCGTATCCATCAGCACATAGGCCTCGGCGACCGTGCGGCCGACCGTCAGCGTGCCGTGGTTGCGCAGCAGCATTGCGGATTTCGTGCCGAGGCTCGCGGTCAGCCGCGCGCCCTCGGCCGGCGAGAACGCGAGCGCCTCGTAGTCGTGATACGCGAGATCGCCGTAAAAGCGCAACGCATGCTGCGATGCGGGCAGCAGCCCGTCGCGCTGGATCGACACCGCGATGCCGGCCGTATTGTGCAGGTGCATCACGCACACTGCGTCGGGCCGCGCCGCATGCACGGCCGCGTGCAGCGCGAAGCCGGTCACGTTGACCGGATGTTCGCTGTCGCCGATCCGGTTGCCGGCGAGGTCGATCTTCACGAGATTCGATGCGCACACCTCGTCGAACGTGAGCCCGAACGGGTTGATCAGGAAGCGGCCGGGCTCGCCCGGCACAGTCGCGGACAGGTGCGTGTAGATCAGGTCGTCCCAGCCGTTCAGCGCGACGAGCCGGTACGCGGCGGCGAGATCGACGCGCAGCCGGCGTTCGGCGTCCGAGATCGGGCCGCCGGGCGTGACGGCGTCAGGACGGTGAGCGAATGACGACATCGGCATCTCCCAGGGTGAAGCGGCGCGTGACCCAGGCGGTGAGCCACGACGCCAGCACGAACGGCGCGGTGAGGACGGTGGCGCCCGCGCGCATCGCGAGCCATTGCAGCAATGCGGCGAGCAGCGCACCCGTGATGGCGGCGCGCGCGCCGCGTGGCATTAGCGCGACGGCGGTGAGCGCGCCATTGAAGCCTAGCAGGCCGTCGGCGAATGCCGCAGCGTCGGCGCCGAGCGCGAGCAGCAGCGCGGTCGATACGAGCGCGGCGCCGAGGGCGAACG
>NZ_JAAGPL010000079.1:0-38476 GCF_017104785.1 Burkholderia sp. Ac-20353
CGATCGGCGCGTCGGGCTGCCGGATCCTGGTGACGCTGCTGCACGAGATGGTCAAGCGCGATGCGAAGCGCGGGCTGGCATCGCTGTGCATCGGCGGCGGGATGGGCGTCGCACTCGCGGTCGAACGTCCGTAATTCGTCTCTCGGCGCTTGCCGGGCGTGCGGCCGGCAGGCGTCGCGTGTAGTCAGAGGGCGCCGCTCGGCAACTCTCGAAACCAAGAAAATGGAGTGAGATTTATGTCTCAGCGAATTGCTTACGTAACGGGCGGGATGGGCGGCATCGGCACCAGCATCTGCCAGCGTCTGTTGAAAGACGGCTTCAAGGTGGTCGCGGGCTGCGGCCCGAATTCGCCGCGCCGCGTGAAGTGGCTCGAGGACCAGAAGGCGCTCGGGTACGACTTCATCGCGTCGGAGGGCAACGTCGGCGACTGGGACTCGACCAAGGAAGCGTTCGACAAGGTCAAGGCGGAAGTCGGCGAGATCGACGTGCTGGTCAACAACGCGGGGATCACGCGCGATGTCGTGTTCCGCAAGATGACGCGCGAGGACTGGACCGCCGTCATCGACACGAACCTGACGAGCCTGTTCAACGTGACGAAACAGGTGATCGACGGGATGGTCGAGCGCGGCTGGGGCCGCATCATCAACATCTCGTCGGTGAACGGTCAGAAGGGGCAGTTCGGCCAGACCAACTACTCGACCGCGAAGGCCGGCATCCACGGTTTCACGATGTCCCTCGCGCAGGAAGTCGCGACGAAGGGCGTGACGGTCAACACCGTGTCGCCGGGCTACATCGGCACCGACATGGTCAAGGCGATCCGTCCGGACGTGCTCGAGAAGATCGTCGCGACGATTCCGGTGCGGCGTCTGGGCGCGCCGGAGGAAATCGGCTCGATCGTCGCGTGGCTCGCGTCGAACGAATCGGGCTTCTCGACGGGCGCCGACTTCTCGCTGAACGGCGGCCTGCACATGGGCTGAGCCCCCGGACCGCGCGGGCCGGGCGGCCGCGCGGTCTGGTGTTTCCGAAAAGGGCCCCGCCACCCGTCTTTCGGGCGGCGGGGGTTCGTCATTGCGCTACGCTGGCATTGGAAGGCGTTACATGTCTACTACAAAGAAAACGGCCGAGCGGCTCATCAAGAAGTATCCGAACCGCCGGCTCTACGATACCGAGACAAGCACGTACATCACGCTCACCGACGTGAAGCAGCTCGTGCTGGACCAGGAAGATTTCAAGGTCGTCGATGCGAAATCCAGCGAAGACCTGACCCGCAGCATCCTGCTGCAGATCATTCTCGAAGAGGAAAGCGGCGGCGTGCCGATGTTCTCGTCGTCGATGCTGTCGCAGATCATCCGTTTCTACGGGCATGCGATGCAGGGGATGATGGGCACCTACCTGGAAAAGAACATCCAGGCGTTCATCGACATCCAGAACAAGCTCGCCGATCAGTCGAAGAACCTGTACGACACGAACGCGATGAATCCGGAGATCTGGTCGCAGTTCATGAACATGCAGGCGCCGATGATGCAGGGCATGATGACGAGCTACATCGAGCAGTCGAAGAACATGTTCGTGCAGATGCAGGAGCAGATGCAGAACCAGGCGAAATCGATGTTCAGCACGTTCCCGTTCAAGCAACCGGGGTCGGAGCCCGAGAAGAAGTAACAGCGGGGCCCGGGGGAGAGCGGCCGGGGTTCGCGCGGTACAATACCGGGTTGTTTCGGTCGGCGGCGTCTGCGTGCCGGCCGGCCGACGCGCTGCGCGGCGCACCCGCCTGGGGGCCGCGCGCGGGTCATCCGATTGTCGTCACTCGCCGGATCATTGCTATGCCGCAAACTCCCACCGCCGCCGCGCCGAAAGTCGGCTTCGTCAGTCTTGGCTGCCCGAAAGCCTTGGTCGACTCCGAACAGATCATCACCCAGCTGCGCGCCGAAGGCTATGAAATCTCCGGTACCTACGACGGCGCCGACCTCGTCGTCGTCAATACCTGTGGCTTCATCGACGAAGCCGTGCAGGAAAGCCTCGACGCGATCGGCGAGGCGCTGACCGAGAACGGCAAGGTGATCGTCACCGGCTGTCTGGGCGCGAAGGCGAGCGCGAGCGGCTCGAACCTGATCGAGGAAGTGCACCCGAAGGTGCTCGCCGTCACGGGCCCGCACGCGGTCGGCGAGGTGATGCAGGCGGTCCACTCGCACCTGCCGAAGCCGCACGATCCGTTCGTCGATCTCGTGCCGGCGGCCGGCATCAAGCTCACGCCGCGCCACTACGCGTACCTGAAGATTTCCGAAGGCTGCAACCACCGCTGCACGTTCTGCATCATCCCGTCGATGCGCGGCGATCTCGTGTCGCGCCCGGTCGCCGAAGTGATGCTCGAGGCGGAGAACCTGTTCAAGTCGGGTGTGAAGGAGCTGCTCGTGATCTCGCAGGACACGAGCGCGTACGGCGTCGACGTCAAGTACCGCACGGGTTTCTGGAACGGCAAGCCGATCAAGACGCGCATGACCGACCTGGTCGCCGCGCTCGGCGAACTCGCCGCGCAGTACGGCGCGTGGGTGCGCCTGCACTACGTGTATCCGTATCCGAGCGTTGACGAAGTCATTCCGCTGATGGCCGAAGGTCCGTTCAAGGGCCACGTGCTGCCGTACCTCGACGTGCCGTTCCAGCACGCGCACCCTGAAGTGCTGAAGCGGATGAAGCGCCCGGCGAACGCCGAGAAGGTGCTCGAGCGCGTGCAGAAGTGGCGCGAGATCTGCCCGGACCTGACGATCCGCAGCACGTTCATCGCGGGCTTCCCCGGCGAGACGGAAGAACAGTTCGAGACGCTGCTCGACTTCATCCGCGAGGCTGAGCTCGATCGCGTCGGCTGCTTCGCGTATTCGCCGGTCGAAGGCGCGACCGCGAACGAGCTCGACGGCGCGCTGCCCGACGAAGTGCGCGAGGAGCGCCGCGCGCGCTTCATGGAAGTCGCCGAAGAGGTGTCGGCGAAGCGCATCGAGCGCAAGGTCGGCAAGACGCTCAAGGTGCTGATCGACGAAGTGAGCGACGAGGGCGGCATCGGCCGCACGGCTGCGGATGCGCCGGAAATCGACGGCGTCGTCTATGTCGAGCCCGCGCAGAAGGCGTCGAAGCGCTACAAGGTCGGCGACTTCGTGTCGGTGAAGATCACGGGCGCCGACGGCCACGATCTGTGGGGCGAGGTGTAAGCGATGACCGCGCAGTTTCCGGAGATCCTCGCGCTCGGCGAGGCGATGATCGAGTTCAACCAGTCGCGGCCCGGACATCCGGAATTCCTGCAGGGCTTCGGCGGCGATACGTCGAACTTCTGCATCGCGGCCGCGCGCCAGGGCGCGTTCACTGGCTTCGTGTCGGCGGTCGGCAGCGATCAGTTCGGCCGGCTGCTGCACGACCTGTGGCGCAGCGAAGGCGTCGACACCACGTACGTGCACATCGACCGCGCGGCACCGACCGGCGTGTATTTCGTCACGCACGGCCCCGACGGCCACCAGTTCGACTACCTGCGCGCGGGCTCGGCCGCGAGCCGCTATGCGGCGGGCGACCTGCCGCTCGACGCGCTGGCCGCGGCGAAGGCCGTGCATCTGTCGGGCATCAGTCTCGCGATCGGCACGGCCGCGTGCGACGCCGCGTTCGCGGCGATCGAACACGCGCGCAAGCACGGCGCCAAGGTCAGCTTCGATACGAACCTGCGCCTGAAGCTGTGGCCGCTGCCGCGCGCTCGCGCAGTGATGCGCGAAGCGTTGTGCCAGACGGACATCTGCCTGCCCAGCTGGGACGATGTCACGGCGCTCACGGGCGCGGACGATCGCGATGCGATCGTCGACGCGATGCTCGAGCTCGGGCCGCAGGTCGTCGCGCTGAAGCTTGGCAAGGAAGGCGCATATGTCGCGACGCCGCACGAGCGGCGCGTCGTGCCGGGCTTCACGGTCGAGGCGATCGACGCGACGGGCGCGGGCGACTGCTTCGGCGGCGCGTTCGTCGCGCGGATCGTCGCCGGTGACGATCCGTTTGCCGCGGCGCGCTACGCGAACGCGGCGGCGGCGCTGTCGACAACGGGCTACGGCGCGGTCGCGCCGATCCCGCGCCGCGACGCGGTCGAGCGACTGATGCAGGGCTGAGTTGCAGCGCATCGGCGGCCGCCATGCGCTCGTGACGATGTGTATCGGCGGCGGGCAGGGCTCGCCGCGATTTTCGAGCGAATCTGAAACAGGGAGTACAAGTTGGTGGGTCGATATTCGGGATGGCAACGGGCGCTCGTCGTCGCATGCGCACTGGCTGCGGGCGGCGCAACACATGGCGCGTTCGCCGCGCAGGCGGTCGCGCCGGACGTGCAGCAGGACGACCCCGCACCCGCAAAACCGCTCAAACCGAACCCCGAGTTCGACCGGCTGCCGCGCTACGAGGGCACGCTCGGCGATCGGCCGATCGTCGTGCATCTCGGCCCGAAGGAGAACGAAGAAGGCGTGCACGGCGAATACCAGTACACGGACACCGGCGAGGTGATCCTGCTCGCGGGCGATCGTGATGGCGATACGCTCGAGATCGAGGAATCCAACGACGGCACCAATATCACCGGCGTGTGGATCGGTCGCTTCGACGCGTCGGGCGGCCTCAAGGCCGACCGGATGAACGCGGACGAATCGGATCCGCAGCCGGTCGTGCTGCGGCCGGCCCGCGGCACGCGCGCGGCACTCCAGGTGCGCAACGGCCGCGTGCAGGAGATCGAGGCGGTCGGCGGCGTCGTCGATCTGCGCGCCGGCGACTGAGTCCGGCGCTGGCTCGGTGCGTGCGGCGCGCATTGTACCGGGCCAAACTTGGCGGTTTTGGCTATGCTGGCGGTTTGTTCCGTAACCGATCGGCCGTTTGTCCGGCCACATCGTCATGACTGCATCCCATTCCAAGCGCGCGCTGCAAACCCGCATCGTTCAACCCGACGACGTCATTCCGGAAGGCTACCGCTCGTTCGTCACGCCGGTCGAGCGTGCATCGACGGTCGTATTCCCCGATCTCGCGACGATGCGCAATCTCGACTGGCGACAGGACGGCCAGTGGCGCTACGGCCTGCACGCGACGCCGACGTCGCTAGCGCTCGCGCAACGACTCGCCGAGATCGAAGGCGGCACGCACGCACTGCTGCAGCCGTCGGGTCTGTCGTCGATCATGAACGTCTACTTCGGCCTCGTGAAGGCGGGCGACGACGTGCTGATCCCGCACAACGCGTACGGTCCGAACGCCGATTTCGGCAACTGGCTCGCGAAGGATTTCGGCATCACCGCGCGCTTCTATGATCCGCTCGTCGGCGCCGGCATCGCTGACCTGATCCAGCCGAACACGCGCCTGATCTGGATCGAGGCGCCCGGCTCGGTGACGATGGAAGTGCCGGACGTGGCGGCGATCACGGCGGTCGCGAAGGCGCGCGGTGTGGTCACCGCGATCGACAACACCTATTCGGCCGGGCTCGCGTTCAAGCCGTTCGAGCACGGCGTCGACATCTCCGTGCAGGCGCTCACGAAGTACCAGTCGGGCGGCAGCGACCTGCTGATGGGCGCGACGATCACGGCCGACGCGGCACTGCACGCGCACCTGAAGCTCGCGCGGATGCGCTGCGGGATCGGCGTGTCGGCCGACGACTGCTCGCTCGTGCTGCGCAGCCTGCCGAGCATGCAGGCGCGCTTCGATGCGCACAGCAAGAGCGCGCTTGCGCTCGCGCACTGGCTGAACGCACGGCCGGAAATTGCCACAGTGCTGCACCCGCAGTTGCCGGATTGCCCGGGGCATGCGTCGTTCGTTCGCGATTTCACGGCGGCGGGCGGCCTGTTCTCGGTGATCTTCGACGAGCGTTACAGCGCGGAGCAGGTCGACCGCTTCGTCGAGGCGCTGGAACTGTTCGCGATCGGCTGGAGCTGGGGCGGTGCATGCAGCCTCGCGATGCCGTACGACGTCGCGTCGATGCGTCCTGAGTGGCCGCATCGCGGCACGCTGGTGCGGTTCTATGTCGGCCTCGAGGATGAAGCCGACCTGCGCGCGGATCTCGAGCGCGCGATGCGCGCGACGCTCGGCTGAGCGCCGCGCACGCGAGCAACACGCCGGCCGACGCAACGTCGTGCCGGCGTTTTTTATTTCAGAACAGGTGCAGCAGCCCGTCGAGGCCGACGTGATCGAACGCGACCGTCGCGGCTTCGCGCACCACCGGCTTCGCGTGGAACGCGACCGACAGGCCGGCTTCCGCCATCATCTTCAGGTCGTTCGAGCCGTCGCCCATCGCGATCGCGCGGCTCGGTGCGATGCCGAGCGCTACGCACGTGTCGCGCAGCGTGCGCGCCTTCACGTCCGCGTTGACGATCTCGCCGATCACCTTGCCGGTCAGCTTGCCGTCGACGATCTCGAGCGTGTTCGCGTGCGTGAAATCGAGGCCGAGCCGTGCCTTCAGCCGCTCGGTGAAGAACGTGAAGCCGCCCGACACGAGCAGCGTCTTGAGGCCCGCGGCCTTCGCGCCGGCGAGCATCGTCTCCGCGCCCGGCGACAGCCGCAGCCGTTCCTCGTACACGCGCTCGAGCGCCTGTGCGTCGAGCCCCGCGAGCAGCGCGACGCGGCGCGTCAGGCTCTCGTTGAAATCGCGGATCTCGCCGCGCATCGATGCTTCGGTGATCGCCGCGACCTCCGCCTTCAGGCCGCAGAAATCCGCGATCTCGTCGATGCATTCGATCGTGATCAGCGTCGAATCCATGTCCATCACGACGAGCCCGAAATCACCGAGCTTGCGGTCCGCGTCGACGAACGCGAAGTCGAGCGCGTGCGTGCCGCAGTACGCGTCGATGTCGAGCCGCTGCGCCGGATTGGCGTCCTCGATGCGCAGCACGCCTTCGTCGACCTGCACGACGCGGGCGCCGCGCGCAAGTGCGAGCAGCGGTTTGTGATGCGCGTCCGACAGCGGCGCGAGGCTCTGGATGACGAGATTCTGGGTCATGGCGGGTTGGTTGCGATGCGATTGGAATGCGTGGGCGGCCGGCGCGCGGCCGCCTGCAGGCGCGGCACCGGGCCGTTTGCGGCGGCGGCGGGCGGCGGCGCCGCAAACGCGACATTGTAGCCGGTCGGGTTCCGATGGGGGCGGGCAGCGGCGGCGATCGGATCGCAGTCGGCAATGCCACGCTACTTCGCGTCGATGCGATCCCAATACGGCGGATCGCCGAAATGCTCGCCGAGAAACGCAATGAACGCGAGCGTCTTCAGCGGCACATGCGCGCGGCTCGGATAGACGGCCCAGATCGCGACCTCGTCCGCGAGCGGATAGTCGTCGAGCACGCTGACGAGTGCGCCGCTCGCGAGGAGCGGGCCGACATCCCAGGTCGACTTGATCGCGATCCCGAAGCCGTCGACGAGCGCCTCGCGGATCGCCTCACCGTTGCTCGCGACGAGCCGGCCGCCGACGCGCATCGTGAGCGGCCCTTGCGGCGTGACGAACGACCAGTCGCGCTGGTCGCCGAGGATCACGCATTCGTGCTGCGCAAGATCGGCCGGATGGCGCGGCGTGCCGTGCTCGGCCAGATAGCCGGGCGAGCAGCAGACGACGCGCCGGTTCACCGCGAGCCTGCGCGCGACGAGCGTCGAATCCTTCAGCGCGCCGAGGCGGATCGCGACGTCGAAGCCTTCGTCGACGAGGTCGACGATTTCATCGGACAGCCGCAGGTCGAGCGACACCGACGGATAGCGGCGCAGGAATGCCGGAATTACCGGCGCGACATGCTGGCGGCCGAACGACGACGACATCGATACCTTGAGCCGCCCGTACGGCTCGGTGCGCCCTCGGCCGACCGACGCGCGCGCGGCGTCGGCGGCCGTCAGCAGCGCTTCGGCCCGGGCCATGAAGATCTCGCCGTCCTGCGTGAGGCTGATGCGGCGCGTGGTGCGATGCAGCAAACGGGCGCCGAGCTGGCGTTCGAGTTGCGCGATGCGCGCGCTCGCGACCGCGGCCGACACGCCGAATTCCCGGCCCGCTGCCGTCACGTTCGCGAGCAGCGCCGCACGGACGAACAGGCCGACGTCGAGCAGGTCGAGCGGCTTGTCGGCGCCGGGGATCGGGGCGGAGATCGAGGCTGGAGTTGGGGCTGAAATCGGGACGGACGGCATGAATTCGGGCGGAATTATTCTGAAATTCAAGAGAATGTTTCAGGAAATATAGCTGTTTTCTCGAATGATCGTGACGCCTACGATGCGGTGTCACGGGGTCGCGGTCGCGACCCGATTGAATCCCTGCAAGGAGCCGAATGATGAAAGCCGTTGGACTGACCCGTTACCTGCCGATCGACGATCCGCAGGCGCTCGTTGACGTGGAACTGCCGCAGCCCGTGCCGGGCCCGCGCGATCTGCTCGTCAAGGTCGAAGCGATTTCCGTGAATCCCGTCGATACCAAGGTGCGCGCGCCGAAGCCGCAGGTCGAAACGGCGCCGCGCGTGCTCGGCTGGGATGCGGCCGGCACCGTCGTCGCGGCGGGTCCCGACGTGACGCTGTTCCGGCCCGGCGACGAAGTGTTCTACGCGGGCAGCATCACGCGGCCGGGTGCGAACAGCGAGTATCACGTGGTCGACGAGCGTATCGTCGCGCTGAAGCCGCGCACGCTCGACTTCGCGGCCGCTGCCGCGCTGCCGCTCACCGCGCTGACCGCGTGGGAGGCGCTGTTCGACCGCCTGCGCGTATCGCCGCAGGGCGCGGATGCCGGCAAGTCGGTGCTGATCGTCGGCGGCGCGGGCGGCGTCGGCTCGATCGCGATCCAGCTCGCGAAGACACTCGGCAAGCTGCACGTGATTGCCACCGCGTCGCGGCCCGAGTCCGCACAGTGGGTGCGCACGCTCGGCGCCGACCAGGTGGTCGACCACTTCGGCGACCTGGCCGCGCAACTGCGCGACGCGGGACATGCGCAGGTCGACTACGTGCTGATCTTCAACGACACGGACCGGCACTTCCCGGCAGCAGCCGACGTGATCCGGCCGCAGGGCGGCATCTGCACGATCGTCGAGAACGCGCAGCCGGTGCCGGTCGAGTTGCTGAAGGCGAAGAGCGCGGCGTTTCACTGGGAATTCATGTTCACGCGCGCGATGTTCGAGACGCCCGACATGATCGAGCAGCACAAGATCCTGACCGAAGTCGCGCGGCTCGTCGATGGCGGCACGCTGCGCACGACGCTCGGCGAGCACCTCGGCGCGATCAACGCGGAGAACGTGCGGCATGCGCATCGGCTGCTCGAGGCGGGGCGGGCGATCGGCAAGCTGGTACTGGCCGGGTTCTGAGCGCCGCGCGCGCGGCATGCGCGGCGCCGCTAAAGCAAGCGGGGTAACACCCGATGCGATCGGGACACATCGCGCGCCGCTTGGCGGTAGACTGACAACGCGTCATGCATCGAAAACCGCGCGGTGCGCGCCAGCGCCGCCGCATTACAAGGAGGTCAGCATGAGCCAACGCAGCTTGTCGGTTGCCGTGTCGTGGTCGGTCGCGCTCGCGGCGGCGTGCGTCAGCGCGGGTGTGTTCGCGGCGCCGCCGGTCAAGGGCAGCTTGAAGGGCGGCGGCACGGGACAGCTCGACTACACCGTCAAGGTCGACTCGAAAACGTTCGGCAGCACGCAGGAGACGCGCAAGATCCGCTCGGGCGAGACGGACGACTTCAACTGGAAGTCGGTGCCGCCCGAAGGCGCGATTGCGATGCCGGACGCGTGCCCGAACGCCGACAACCTGCCGCGCGACGCGAACGGCGCAATGGTCCGGCAGACGCAGGTCCGGCTCGCGCCGTCGATCGACGCGAAGGGCATCGCGAACGTGCAGATGAGCTTCCAGGCGGCCGCGCCGAAAGGCACGCGCAGCGTGACGGTCGGCGGCAAGTCGCTGCAGTGTCCGAACGTCGTGTCGGTGAGCCAGGTGAAGTGGCTGACGATCTCGACGAACGGCGGATCGAAGTCCGTCACGATGAGCGACGGCACGAAGGTGTCGGTGTCGATCAAGCGCTGAGCGGGACGCGCCGCGCATCCGCGCGATTCGACGCCACACGGAACGTGGCATCGGCGTGACGCCACGCAAGCGTCACGCTATCCTGCGCGGCATCAGCCACTCTCCCGAACGGTATTCCCATGAACGACCGGATGCGCGTGCTGCTCGCCGCCGCAGTGCTCGTCACGTCGTCCGCACACGCGGCCGACGATTGCAGCTTCACAAAGAAAGTCGAACTTCCGTCGCGCCAGCAGGCGATCGTCGTGTCGAGCGGCGCGCTCGAACCGTGCTCGACCGGCAGCTATGCGGTGCGCGTCTATTCGACCGCGCACACGGCGCCCGGCTTCGACACCGACGACTATGTAACGGGCATCCTGCATGCGCGCGATGGTACGGTCGCCGACGCATTCACGGCCGACCTCGGCACGCGTGCGCCGCAGGCGCTCGTCGTGACGACGCGCTCGGCGGGCAGCGGCGGGTATCTCGGCGCGCAGGCCTACGTGACGACGCCGCGCACCGTGCGGCTCGTTGCGTCGGTCGACGGGCTTGCGCCCGACGCCGACATCGCGGCCGCGCTGCGGCAGGCGCTCGGCAAGCGCCGCGCGCGCTAGGGCCTGTTCACGCTAATGCGCGCGCTCCTCGAGTCGCGCGGCCAGAAAGCGGTGATCGGCGGAGAACAGCCGGCGATAGGTCAGCAGCACCGCGCCGACCGTGCCGAGCGCGGACGCCGCGGCGATCAGGAACATGATGACGATCTGATAGCGCACGGCCTGCAGCGGCGACTGGCCGGCCAGCACCTGGCCCGTCATCATGCCCGGCAGGCTGACGACACCGACGACGGCCATCTGGTTGAGCGTCGGCAGCATCCCCGCGCGCACGGCCTGGCGCGCGGCATCCTGCGCGGCTTCCCAGCGTGTCGCGCCGAGCGCGAGCGCGGTCTCGACGCGGTCGCGCCGCGCGGTGAGTTCCTCGGTCATTCGTTCGACGCCGAGCGACACGCCCGTCAGCGTGTTGCCGAGAATCATGCCGAGGATCGGGATTGCGTACTGCGGCGCATACCACGGATGGATGCGGATCACGACGAACAGGCCGATTGCCGCGACGAACCAACTGCTGAACCAGATCGACAGGATGCTGTCGACGCGCTGTCCGCGATACGTGCGCTTGCCGCGCCCGGCACCCGCGAAGCCGGCGATCAACGTCATCAGCGCGGTGAGCGGCAGCACGACGTACCAGTGCGCATGGCCGAACACCCAGCCGAGCACGTAGCCGATCGCGAGCAACTGCACGACGGTGCGCACGGCCGCGAGCGCGAGCCTGCGGCCGAGCCCGAGCGACAGCGCGGCGGAGATCGCGCCGTTGACCGCGACGAGCGCGGCTGCGATGCCGACGTCGACGAGGCTCAGATCCTGCAGTACCGAGTTCATCGTGCGACCTCCGCGGCCGGTGCGGCGCTCAGCACGCCGGCCTGCATCGTCATCCGCGACGTGCTGATGCGCACGGCCTGCGCGGGATCGTGCGAGATCCACATGCAGGCGCGCGCATCGGGCGATGCGTCGAACCACGCGCCGACGAGCGTTTCGATCGCGCGCGTCGATTCGGGGTCGAGCGCGGACGTCGGCTCGTCGAGCAGCAGCACGTCGGGATCGAGCTGCAGCACGCGCAGCAACGCGGCGATTTGTGACTCGCCGCCGGACAGCTCGCTCGCGCGCCTGTCGAGGAAGTCGGCGCCACGGCCCGCACGCGCAGCGAGCTGCTCGGCGCGCGCGCGATCGAACGTCAGGTCGCGATAGACCGCGAGCGTGTACGGATAGCGCAGTTGCGACTCGACCGTGCCGTCCATTTGCGCGGGACGCTGGCGGACATACGCGATGCTGCGCCGGTAGCGCGGAATCGCGCTGCGGCGGATCGGCTTGCCGCGCCAGAGCACGCGGCCGCCGTCGAGCGGATCGAGCAGCGCGAGCGCGCGCAGCAGCACGCTCTTGCCCGATCCTGACGGTCCCGTAATGGCAATGCGCGCACCCGCGGGCAGACTGAAATCGGTCGGCGCCAGCAGGATCTTGCCGCTGCTGGCGTCGCGCCGGGTCATACCCCGCGCGTCGATGAGGCCGGTCGCTGTCATGTCACAAATGAAAAAAAGCGTTAATGGCGCCAAGTCGGTGCCGGTGCGTGCGTCATAATACCTATTGAAAAGCTCGCGCGGGTGTCGTGCGCCGTTCGTCCACGCAACACGCAAGCGGCCCGGCATGGCGCGGCAATGTATCGAGAACAACAACGGAACCGCCATGACGCTTACCCGAGCCATCGGCAAATCGGCTGCATGGATCGTCGGCATCGTCGCGGTCGTGATCGCGGCGGCCGGCGTCTTTCTCTTCACGTTCGACTGGAACCACGTGAAACCGTGGGTCACCGAACAGGTGACTGCGGCGCTCGGCCGCCCGTTCGCGATCAACGGCGAGCTCAAGGTCGACTGGCGCCGCCCTGATGGCGAAACCGGCTGGCGCGCGTGGCTGCCCTGGCCGAGCCTCTCCGCGACGCAAATCGAAATCGGCAACCCCGACTGGGCGAAAACCCCGAAGTTCGTCACGCTCGATGCCGCGCACTTCGATCTCGCGGTGCTGCCGCTGCTCGCGCATGAAATCGTCATCCCGTCGATCGACGTCGTCAATCCCGCGGTGGACCTCGAACGTCTTGCCGACGGCCGCAATACGTGGGCCTTCCAGTTCAAGCAATCGAACCAGCCGTCGCCGTGGAAGGTGCGGCTCAACAGCTTCGGTTTCGGCAACGGTACCGTCACGTACCGCGACGCGATCACAAACGCCGATCTCACGATCGCCATCGATACGCTCGGCCAATCGATTCCGCTCGGCGACGTGATGAAGGAGCAGGAAGAAACATCGCGTGCCGCGTCGGTACAGCGTGTCGGCAAGCGAGGCGCCGCGCAGCTGAGTGCGAAGGCGAACGCCGCGGCGGCGTCGAGCGCGTCGGCCGCGCAGGCGGCGAGTGCGACGAACGCGACGAGTACGGCGAGTACGGCGAGTGCGGCGGTAACGCCTGCATCGTCCGCGTCTGCGGCGCCGGTGGCAATTCCTGCGTCAGGCGCGAGTGCCGCCGCGGCCGCCGCGACCACCGCGAAAGCGTCCGGCCCGACCTACGCGTTCGGCCTCAAGGTCGCCGGCCGCTACAAGAACGTGCCGATTTCGGGCACCGGCAAGCTCGGCGGCGTGCTCGCGCTCGAGGACGCATCGCGGCCGTTCCCGCTGCAGGCCGACGTGAAGGCGGGCGACACGCGGCTCGCGATCGTCGGCACGCTGACCGACCCGCGCCAGCTCGCCGCGATCGACCTGCGGCTGTGGCTGCAGGGCACGACGATGTCGCACCTGTACGCGCTGACCGGCATCACGTTGCCCGATACGCCGCCGTATGCGACCGAAGGGCGCCTGATCGGCAACTTCAAGCCGCACGCGAGCACGTTCCGTTATGAGAACTTCAACGGCCGGGTCGGCGGCAGCGACCTGAGCGGCACGCTCGCGTATGCGCAGCGCGAGCCGCGTCCGCTGCTGTCGGGCGAGCTCGTGTCGAACCTGCTGCGCTTCTCCGATCTCGCGCCGGTGATCGGTGCGGATACGGCCGCCAGCAAGGCGCAGCGCGGCGACACGACACGCCAGCCGGCGGGCCGCGTGCTGCCGGTCGAGACGTTCCGCACCGACCGCTGGCGCGCGCTCGATGCCGACGTCAAGTTCACGGGCCGCAAGCTGGTCAAGAGCGCGGACCTGCCGATCACCGACCTGTACACGCATATCGTGATGCAGGACGGCGTGCTGTCGCTCGAGCCGCTGAAGTTCGGCGTCGCGGGCGGCTCGCTCGCGACCACCGCGCGTCTCGATGGCAGCGCCACGCCGCTCAAGGGCCGCTTCACGGTTGCCGCGCGGCACCTGAAGCTCAAGCAGCTGTTCACGACGCAGAAGGTGATGCAGTCGGCGCTCGGCGAGATCAACGGCGATGCGTCGCTGTCGGCGACCGGCAATTCGCCGGCCGCGCTCGCCGCGACGTCGAACGGCGAGGTGAAGGCGATCGTCACCGACGGCGCGATCAGCCGGCTGCTGATGGAAGCGGCCGGCCTGAACGTCGCGAACGTCGTCTACGAGAAGATGTTCGGCAATCGCGACGTGAAGATCAACTGCGCGGCGGTCGATTTCCAGGCGAACAACGGCGTGCTCGACACGAAGGTGTTCGCGTTCGACACCGACGACGCGCTGATCAACGTCGACGGCCCGATCAGCCTGCGCGACGAGTCGATGAACCTGAAGATCCATCCGCATACGAAGGGCTTCCGGATCTTCTCGCTGCGCTCGCCGCTGTACGTGAAGGGCACGTTCAAGAACCCGGACGTCGGTGTCGATGCGGGCGCGCTCGCGCTGCGCGCCGGCGCGATGGTCGGCCTCGGGCTGCTCAACCCGTTGGCGGCGCTGATTCCGCTGATCGCGCCGAGCAACAACAAGGACGTGCCGTGTTCGGAGCTGTTCGCGCAGCTGAAGGCGCCGGCGAAGATCCCGGTAAAGGCCGGCAGGTGACGCGGCCGCGCGGGCTTGCGGCCACGCGCGGGTGACACGAAGGCGACACGAAGCCACACGAGGCCACTGGAGGCCACTGGAGGCCACCGGAGGCCGCGCGCGGCGGTGCTGCGCGGCTTCGGTGAAATTGCGATTCGCCCCCGTTTATCGGCGCGCCGAACGTGGCGCAGCCCAGCAATTCACCGACTCCTGCTAAAATACCCGGTTTTCCGTCGATCTATCTCCTAACGGGATCTGCCGTGCTTTCTACTGCCAACATCACGATGCAATTCGGGCCGAAGCCCCTGTTCGAGAACATCTCGGTCAAATTCGGCGAGGGCAACCGCTATGGTCTGATTGGCGCGAACGGCTGCGGCAAGTCGACGTTCATGAAGATCCTGGGCGGCGACCTCGAGCCGAGCGGCGGCAACGTCGCGCTCGAGCCGAACGTGCGCCTCGGCAAGCTGCGCCAGGACCAGTTCGCGTACGAAGACGTGCGCGTGCTCGACGTCGTCATGATGGGCCACACCGAAATGTGGGCCGCGATGAGCGAGCGTGACGCGATCTACGCGAACCCCGAAGCGACCGACGACGACTACATGCACGCGGCCGAGCTCGAGGCGAAGTTCGCCGAGTACGGCGGCTATGACGCCGAAGCGCGCGCGGGCGCGCTGCTGCTCGGCATCGGCATCGAAGAGAAATTCCACAGCGGCACGATGAGCGACGTCGCGCCGGGCTGGAAGCTGCGCGTGCTGCTCGCACAGGCGCTGTTCTCGAAGCCGGACGTGCTGCTGCTCGACGAACCGACCAACAACCTCGACATCAACTCGATCCGTTGGCTCGAAGATACGCTCAACGAGTACAACTCGACGATGATCATCATTTCGCACGATCGTCACTTCCTGAACGCGGTGTGCACGCACATGGCCGACATGGACTTCGGCACGCTGAAGGTCTGGCCGGGCAACTACGACGACTACATGCTCGCATCGGCACAGGCGCGCGAGCGCCAGGCCGCGGCGAACACGCGGGCAAAGGAACGCGTGGCCGAGCTGCAGGACTTCGTGCGCCGCTTCTCGGCGAACAAGTCGAAGGCCCGCCAGGCGACGAGCCGCGCGAAGCAGATCGACAAGATCAAGATCGAGGAATTCAAGCCGTCGTCGCGCCAGAACCCGTTCATCCGCTTCGAGTACGAGAAGAAGCTGCACAACGTCGCGGTCGTCGCGGACGAGATCACGAAGAAGTACGAGCGCACGATCTTCCAGAACTTCAACCTGTCGGTGCAGCCGGGCGAGCGCATCGCGATCATCGGCGAGAACGGTGCGGGCAAGACGACGCTGCTGCGTTCGCTGTTCGGCAACGTGACGCTCGAGCACGGCACGGTGAAGTGGGCCGAGAACGCGAACATCGGCTACATGCCGCAGGATACCTACGAAGAGTTCCCGAACGACATCACGCTGATGGACTGGATCGACCAGTACCGCAAGGATGGCGACGACGAGACGATGGTGCGCGGCACGCTCGGCCGCCTGCTGTTCTCGGCGGACGACATCAAGAAGTCGGTGAAGGTGCTGTCGGGCGGCGAGAAGGGCCGCATGATCTGGGGCAAGCTGATGCTCGGCCGCCACAACGTGCTGCTGATGGACGAGCCGACCAACCACATGGACATGGAATCGATCGAGTCGCTGCAGATCGCGCTCGAGCAGTTCGAAGGCACGCTGATCTTTGTTTCGCATGACCGTGAATTCGTCAGCGGCCTCGCCAACCGGATCATCGAAGTGACCACGCATGGCACGCTGAACGACTTCGGCGGCAACTACGAGGAATTCCTCACGAGCCAGGGCCAGGCGTAAGCGGGTCAGGCGTAAGCATTACGCGCCGTTCCGGGCCAGAGTATCGAAAAAGCCCATCCGGGGTGTCCCCGGATGGGCTTTTTGTCGTATCGGGAACCTGGGATGATGACCGATTCCGCATCCGTTGGCGCGCGGTAGCGCATCACGGTGGCGGGCGATCGCAATACGCGACCGCCCGCCGACCTGCACATCACGCACATCACGCACATCACGCACATCACGCGATGGCGACGCGTTCCTCCTGCGTCCGGTATGTGTCGAGCAGGCGCACCCGCTTGCTCGCGACTGCCGCGACGTTCCGCTCCTTCACGTGGCCGAAGCCGCGAATCTCGTCCGGCAATCCGGCCAGCTGCAGGGCCGCGGGCAGGCGTGCCGCATCGAGCGTCGCGCAGAACTCGTCGACGAGCGCGACATAGTCGGCGATCAACTGCCGCTCGCCGCGTCGTTCCGCCGTTTTGCCGAACGGGTCCAGCGACGTGCCGCGCAGCCCCTTCAGCCGGGCGAGCATCCTGAACGCCGGCAGCACCCACGGACCGAAGCGTGCCTTGCGCAGATGGCCATGTTCGTCGCGTTTCGCGAACACCGGCGGCGCGAGATGGAAGCTCAGCGTGTAGTCCCGGCCCGGCTCGCCTTCGAACTGCTGCCTTAGCTTGTCGAGATAAGCCGGATCCGCATAGAGGCGGGCGACTTCGTATTCGTCCTTGTACGCCATCAGCTTCGCGAGGTTCGTGGCGACCGCGCGCGTCAGCGGCAGTGCCGGATCGCCGCCAAGCTGCGCTTCCTTCGCGCGGATCCTGTCGACCGTGCGGCGATAAGCGTGCGCGTAGCCGTCGTTCTGGTACGCGCTCAGCAGCGCTTCCCGCGCGGCAATCAGCGTGTCGAGCGGTTCGGCGGCCGGCGCGGCCATCGGCTGCGGCGCGGCAGCGGGCTGCGCGAATGCCTGGACCGACGCTGCACCGTGATGCGCGATGTGGCGGCCCCAGTGGAATGCGAGCCGGTTCTTGTCGACCGCGACCGCGTTGAGCTCGATCGCGCGCAGCAGCGCCGGCAGCCCGAGCGGCAGCCAGCCTTTCTGCCACGCGAAACCGAGCAGCAGCGGGTTGCTGTAGATCGTGTCGCCGAGCAGCGCGAGCGCGAGCGCATTGGCGTCGACGAACGAGCAGCCGTCGCCGATGCTGTCCAGCAGCGCGGCTTCCGTTTGGACGCCCGGGAACGTCCATTTCGGGTTCTTCACGAAATCCGCGGTAGGCGTCTCGCCGCTGTTGATCGCGGCGACCGTCACGCCGCGTTGCGTGCGCGACAGCACGTCGGCGGACGCCGACACGATCGCGTCGCAGCCGATCACGAGCCGGGCTTCGCCCGTCGCGATGCGGGTCGCATGCAGCGCGTCGGGCGCGGCGGCGATCTGCACGTGGCTCAGCACCGCGCCGCCTTTCTGCGCGAGGCCCGCCATGTCGAGCACGGTGACGCCCTTGCCCTCGAGGTGCGCGGCCATCCCGATCAGGCCGCCGATCGTCACGACACCCGTGCCGCCGACGCCGGTGACGAGCACGCCATACGGCCTCGCGATATCAGGCAGCGACGGCATCGGCAACGCGTCGGCATCCAGGCCGCCGGAGCCGGCGGCGCCGGCGGCTTGCGGCTTGCGCAGCTGCGCGCCTTCGGCGACAACGAAACTCGGACAGAAGCCGTTCACGCACGAGAAGTCCTTGTTGCAGGACGACTGGTTGATCTTCCGCTTGGTGCCGAGCGGGGTCTGCAGCGGCTCCACGGACAGGCAATTCGACTGCACCGAGCAATCGCCGCATCCCTCGCACACCGCGTCGTTGATGAACGCGCGCCGCGCGGGGTCCGGATAGGTGCCGCGCTTGCGGCGGCGGCGCTTCTCGGTCGCGCAGGTCTGGTCGTAGATCAGCACGGTGGTGCCCGGCGTGTCGCGCAACATGCGCTGGATCGTATCGAGCCGGTCGCGATGGTGTACGTCGACGCCTGCCGGCAACACGACGCCGGCAGCGTACTTTTGCGGTTCGTCGGTCACGATGACGATCCGCTTCGCGCCTTCGGCATGCACCTGATGGGCGATCTGCGGGACGGTCAGCACGCCGTCGACGGGCTGGCCGCCCGTCATCGCGACAGCGTCGTTGTAGAGGATCTTGTACGTGATGTTCGCGTGCGCGGCGATCGCCGCGCGGATCGCCAGCAGCCCCGAGTGAAAATAGGTGCCGTCGCCCAGGTTCACGAACACGTGCCGGTCGCCGGAGAAATGCATCTGGCCGATCCACGCGACGCCTTCGCCGCCCATCTGGCTGAACGTCTCGGTGTTGCGGTCCATCCACATCGACATGTAGTGGCAGCCGATGCCCGCCAGTGCACGCGAGCCTTCCGGAACGCGGGTCGACGTGTTGTGAGGGCAGCCGGAGCAGAACCACGGCTTGCGTTCGACCGACACGCGCGGTTTCGCCGCTTCCCGTTCCTTCGCTTCGATGACGGCGACGCGCGCGAGCATGCGCGCGCGCACGTCGTCGGGCAGATCCGCGCGCATCAGGCGGCGGGCGATGGCTTTCGCGATCAGCGCGGGCGACAGCTCGTAATGCGCGGGCAGCAGCCAGTTGCCGCGTGGCACCGACCATTCGCCGCCTTCGTTGTCGCGCTCGTCGAATTTGCCGTAGATCTTCGGGCGAACGTCCTCGCGCCAGTTGTACAGCTCTTCCTTCAGCGCGTATTCGAGAATCTGCCGTTTCTCCTCGACGACCAGGATCTCTTCCAGCCCCGTCGCGAACGCGCGCGCATCCTGTGCGTCGAGCGGCCACACGCAACCCACTTTCAGCACGCGCAGGCCGATCTGCGCACAGATGTCATCGTCGAGGCCGAGGTCGCTGAGCGCCTGGCGCACGTCGAGATACGCCTTGCCCGCCGTGATGATGCCGAAGCGCGGCGTCGGCGAATCGATCACCACGCGATTCAGCTTGTTCGCGCGCACGTAGGCGAGTGCCGCATACCATTTCTCGTCGAGCAACCGCGCTTCCTGCGCGAGCGGCGCATCGGGCCACCGGATATTGAGGCCGCCGGCCGGCAGCGCATGGTCGGTCGGCGTGACGATCTGCACCCGGTCCGGATCGAGATCGACCGACGCGGTCGATTCGATCACGTCGGTCACGCACTTCATCGCGACCCATAGGCCCGAGTAGCGGCTCATCGCCCAGCCGTGCAGCCCGTAGTCGAGATATTCCTGCACGTTCGACGGATACAGCACGGGCATGCCCGCCGCGATGAACGCGTGCTCGGACTGGTGGGCGACCGACGACGACTTGGCCGCGTGGTCGTCACCGGCGAGCACGAGCACGCCGCCGCGCGCATCGCTGCCTGCGGAGTTCGCGTGCTTGAACACGTCGCCGGTCCGGTCGACGCCCGGCCCCTTGCCGTACCACATGCCGAACACGCCGTCGCGCGTGGCGCCCGGCCACAGGTTGATCTGCTGCGATCCCCATACGGCGGTCGCGGCCAGATCCTCGTTGACGCCCGGCTGGAACACGACATCGTTGGCCTCGAGATGCTTCTTCGCCTTCCACAGCGACTGGTCGAGCGCGCCGAGCGGCGAGCCGCGGTAACCGGAGATGAACCCGGCGGTATTGAGCCCGGCCTTGCGGTCGCGTGCCTTCTGCAGCATCGGCAGCCGCACGAGGGCCTGCGTGCCGCTGATATAGACGCGGCCTTTTTCCAGCGTGTACTTGTCGTCGAGGGATACGGCGGCGTCGCGCGGCGCGGATGCGGCTGCGACGCCCGGGGTGGGGGCGGTCATGGCGATCTGTCTCCGGTGTTACTGTTTTTCGCCGAGTATAGGAAGCCGATTTGTTATCGTAAAATCACAAATAGCAAACTCTGGTATGCGAAAAACAGATGGCGTTCGATCTCACGCTCCGGCAGCTCCGGTACTTCGTGGCTGCCGCTCAAACCGGGCAGTTCTCGATGGCGGCCGCCAACGAGCACGTATCGCAGTCCGCGATCACGAACGCGGTGCTCGCGCTGGAAAACGGGCTCGGCATGCGGCTGTTCGAACGCTTGCCTCAAGGCGTCACGCTGACGCCCGACGGCCAGGATTTCTACAACCACGCGCGGCGCGTGCTGGATGCCGCGCGCGATGCCGTCCACAAGCCGCCGTTCCGTTCGCACGACCTGCGCGGCACGGTGCGGATCGCGGCGTCGTACACGCTGCTCGGCTATTTCCTGCCGGAACTGCTCGCGCGCTTTCGTACGACCTATCCGTACATCGAGTTCGACCTGCGCGACATGGAACGGGCGGATATCGAGGCGGCGGTCCTCGACGACGAGGTCGACATGGGGGTCGTGCTGCTGTCGAACGTCGAGCGGCCGAGCCGGTTCGACAGCCAGGTGCTGATCCGGTCGCGGCGGCAGCTGTGGGTCGCGCCGTCGCATCCGCTTGCGCAGCTGCGGGCGCCGTCGCTGACGGATATTGCCGGCTATCCATACATCCTGATTACCGTCGACGAAGGCGAACAATCGACGCTACGGTACTGGCGGGAGGCGGGCGTCGCGCCGAACATCGCGTTTCGCACGTCGTCGATGGAAGCGCTGCGCGGACTCGTCGCACACGGCTTCGGCGTGACGATCCTGTCGGACATGGTGTTCCGCCCGTGGTCGCTCGAAGGCAAGCGCATCGAAGCGCGGCCCGTGCGCGACGCGGTTCCGCAAATGGACGCGGGCATGATCTGGCGGAAGAAGGGCAAGCTCCCTGAGCCGGCGCTGGCGTTGCAGCAGTTCCTGATCCATGCGTGCGGGACCTGAAGCAGGGCGCCTGAATCACGCGCGGCGGCCCGCGGTCGTCGATCGCTAATCAATCGCTAATCAATCGGCGAGCCGCTGGTCCGCGAGCGCCTTGCAGCAGTCTTCGTACACCCACTGCACGAGCTTCGCCTGATAGTTCAGGTCGTCGGTATCGACGATTTCCTCGACCGCGTCGCGCGCCCATGACGCGTCGACGAACCCCGCATGGCGCTTCGCGATGTCCTGTGCGATCGCCGACAGCTTCGCGATCGTGAGCCAGTCAGCCTGCCGCTGGTGGCGGTCGAGCCAGCGATGCGCGGCCTGGACCGCGAACGCCGCGTCCGGCCACGTTTCGTTCAGGTAAAACGCGCCGAGATTGCCGCAGGTGAGCCAGCAAAGGAGTTCGAGGCGGTCGTGCGAACTGAGGGTAGGGTGTGCGTCAGTCATGGCAGCGCTCGCGAAATGCGTCGATTCCGGGCGGCGCCGGGCGCAAGGCACCGGTGCCGATAGTAAAAACATAGCACGATGCGGGCCATGTCGCGCACCCGGGCTGTTGCGGATCCCGCCGAGTCGCGTGCCGGACGGGAAAGCGTGCGAGTTGTCACGCATCGCCGCGCACTCGCTAAAATGTCCGCTTCCATGGAGACGGAACGCGACGATGAAAACCTACGAGCAGTTCTATATCGACGGCGCATGGCGCCAGCCGGCGGGCACCGGCACGATCGACGTGATCGACTCGGGCACCGAAGCCGTGATCGGCCGGATTCCGGAAGGCCAGCCCGCTGACGCGCAGGCCGCGATCCGCGCGGCGCGCGCCGCACTCGACAGCTGGGCGGCGACTCCGCCCGCAACCCGCGCCGCTTACCTGCGCAAGATCGCCGAGCACCTGCAGGCGCGCAGCGAGGAACTGGCCCAGGCGATCACGGGCGAAGTCGGGATGCCGATCAAGCTGTCGCGCGCGATCCAGGTCGGCGGGCCGATCTACAACTGGAACGCATACGCGAAGCTCGCGGAGTCGTTCGAATTCGAGGCGAAGGTCGGCAACTCGCTCGTCGTGCGCGAGCCGGTCGGCGTCGTCGCGGCGATCACGCCGTGGAACTACCCGCTCAACCAGGTCACGCTGAAGGTCGCGCCGGCGCTCGCGGCCGGCTGCACGGTCGTCCTCAAGCCGTCGGAAGTCGCGCCGCTCAACGCGTTCATGCTCGCCGAAGCGATCCATGAGGCGGGGTTGCCGGCCGGCGTGTTCAACCTCGTGTGCGGCTACGGGCCGGTCGTCGGCGAAGTGCTCGCGACCGATCCCGACGTCGACATGGTGTCGTTCACGGGCTCGACACGCGCGGGCAAGCGCGTGGCCGAGCTGGCCGCGGCGAGCGTGAAGCGCGTCGCGCTCGAACTCGGCGGCAAGTCGGCATCGGTGATCCTCGACGACGCCGACTTCGCGGCGGCGGTGAAGGGCACGGTCAACGCGTGCTACCTGAACGCCGGCCAGACCTGCTCCGCGCACACGCGGATGCTCGTGCCGCAAGCGCGCTACGACGAAGCGCGCGCGCTCGCGAAGAGCGCGGCCGAAGCGTATGTCGCGGGCGACCCGCGCGAGGACGCGACGCGCCTCGGCGCGCTCGCATCGGCGGTGCAGCAGCAGCGCGTGCAGGCATACATCCAGCGCGGCATCGACGAAGGCGCCGAACTCGTGACGGGCGGCGTCGGCCTGCCGGACGGCATCGCGAAGGGCTTCTTCGTGAAGCCGACCGTGTTCGGCCGCGTCGATCCGAAATCGACGATCGCACAGGAGGAAATCTTCGGGCCCGTGCTGTCGATCATCACGTATCGCGACGAAGACGAAGCGGTGCGCATCGCGAACGATTCGCCGTACGGCCTCGGCGGCGCGGTCTGGGCCGGCAGCGACGAGCATGCGATGGCCGTCGCGCGGCGCATCCGCACCGGGCAGGTCGACATCAACGGCGGCACGTGGAACATGGCCGCGCCGTTCGGCGGGTTCAAGCAGTCGGGGCACGGCCGCGAGAACGGCGTGTACGGGCTCGAGGAATACCTCGAATACAAGTCGTTGCAACTGAAGACGCAAAAGCCGGCCTGACCGGCTCGCCGCCGCGCATTCCGCCGCGCATTCGGAACGGCACGCAACGGCACGCGTTGAGCGTGCCGTTTTTTTATTGACGCCGCGCAAGGTGCGCGCCAGCGGATCGTCGATCATCGCGGTTCCCGCCGTTCGATGAGGTTTCCGATGTCCGCACGCTCCTCCTTTCCGCCGCTCGTGATCCGCGGCCGTTCATTGCTGCCGATCGTGCAAGGCGGCATGGGCGTGGGCATATCCGCGCACCGTCTCGCGGGCAGCGTCGCGCGCGAAGGCGCGATCGGCACGATCGCGAGCATCGACCTGCGCCATCACCACGCTGACCTGCTCGCGCGCTGCCGCGCACAACCGGACCGCGCGACGCTCGAAGCCGCGAACCTCGTCGCGCTCGCGCGCGAGATCCGTCTCGCGAAGACCTACGGCGACGGGCGCGGAATGATCGCCGTCAACGTGATGAAGGCAGTCATTGCGCACGCGGACTACGTGCGCGTCGCGTGCGACGAGGGCGCGGATGCGATCGTGATGGGCGCGGGGCTGCCGCTCGACTTGCCGGACCTGACGCACGGGCACGACATCGCACTGATTCCGATCCTGTCGGACAGCCGCGGCATCGCGCTCGTGCTGAAGAAGTGGATGAAGAAGGGGCGCTTGCCGGACGCGATCGTGATCGAGCATCCCGCGCACGCGGGCGGCCATCTCGGCGTCACGCAACTCGACGACATGCACGACGCGCGCTTCGATTTCGCGCGCGTGCTCGACGAGACGTCACAGGTGATCGCGTCGCTCGGGCTCGCGCGCGAGCAGATTCCGCTGATCGTCGCCGGCGGGATCAACAGCCATCACGCAGTGCGCGATGCGCTCGCCGCCGGCGCGAATGGCGTGCAGGTTGGCACCCCGTTCGCCGTGACCGAAGAGGGCGACGCGCATCCGAATTTCAAGCGTGTGCTCGCCGATGCGCAGCCCGACGACATCGTCGAGTTCGTCAGCGTGACGGGCCTGCCCGCGCGAGCGGTGAACACGCCGTGGCTCGCGCGCTATCTGCGCAACGAGAAGCGCATCCGCGACAAGCTCGGCGCGCTGAAGCAGCGCTGTCCGACCGCGCTCGAATGCCTGGCCGTATGCGGGCTGCGCGACGGCATCGAGAAATTCGGCCACTTCTGTATCGATACGCGTCTCGCCGCTGCCTTGCGCGGCGAGGTGTCGAACGGCCTGTTCTTCCGCGGCCGCGAAGCGCTGCCGTTCGGCCGCGCGATCCGCAGCGTGCGCGATCTGCTCGACCTGCTGCTGACGGGCAGCGCAGCCGAGCCTGCGACAAACCGCCCTACGTTTACGCTGGCTTGACGGATATCAAGGTGCGGGAAAGACCCTACAGACAGAATGGAGTTCATTCATTGGGGGTCCGTAAGATGCAAAAAACGATTCGAAAATTTGTCACCGCCGCGGCGTGCGCCGCGAGTCTCCTGGCGATGCCGTCGCTGTCGCATGCGGCGTCGACGGGCGACGGGATCAACCAGGGCGATGTGCTCGTGCGGCTGCGCGCGATCAGCATCCAGCCGAACGAGCGCGCCAGCGACACGCTCGGCGCGCTCAACGTCGGCGTGAACAACGCGATCGTGCCCGAGCTCGATTTCACGTACATGATTCGCGACTATCTCGGCGTCGAACTGATTCTCGCGACGTCGCGGCACCAGCTCACGTCGAGCCTCGGCAATCTCGGCGGCGTGAACGTGCTGCCGCCGACGCTGCTGCTGCAATACCACTTCAACCATGCCGGCAAGGTGCGTCCGTATGTCGGCGCGGGCCTGAACTACACGTACTTCTACAACAACGGGATCAACGTCGGCGGGCAGGGCGTGTCGATCAACAAGAGCAGCTTCGGTCCCGCGCTGCAGTTCGGCGTCGACGTGCAGGTGACGAAGCGCACGTTCGTGAACTTCGACATCAAGAAGCTCTGGATGAGCACCGACGCGACGCTTGGCGACAAGGGCATCGGCACGCTGCACATCGATCCGCTGATCGTCGGCGTGGGCGTCGGGATGAAGTTCTGAACGCGCGACAAGAACAGAGTCGGAACAGAGTTGGAACAGAGTTGGGGTTGGCGGCATGGCGGTACGCATGCCGCTTTTTTTTTTTGCGCGGCGGATTTACAGCTTGTCGTACTGGAAGCGCATGGCCGTGCCTTCGCGGGTGATGCGTTCCCACACCGCGCGCTTTTCGTCGTCGCTCAGGAACACCCAGTTCGAGACTTCGCCGGCCGTGCGGCCGCACCCCTTGCAGACTTCGTCGAAGAGGGTCGAGCAGACGCCGATGCAGGGGCTGTCGGGGAGGTCGTGGAGATTGGAGGCCATCGGAAGGTTCGCACGGGGAAAACGTCAGGCGCCCATTTTAATGCAATGCGGCCCGTGACTTCCGGCAGCTCGCATCCGCTGGCCGAACCCGGCGCGACGGTGATGCAAAGGCGGCACGAACGCGGCGCTGCGGCCGGCACGGACGTCACGAAACGGTCGCATCTCCGGAGTAGGCGATCCACGGGCCGGCGCACGTCCGTTTTCCGCGTTTTCCGGATCCGCATTTTCCGGATGGACACGCGCGAATTACCCGATAGAATTTCCCCCGGAATGCCCTGCAGCGCAGGCCGCCGCGAAGCCGCCCGAAAGGAATCTGTTCCGTTTGCGCGACATCGGCATGATTTTTTTGTGACGGGCGGCGAATAGTGGTAGCGTTCGGGGTTTTCGAGGGGCGGAGCGGGCCAACACGCGCCGCCATGGCGAGGCAGACGACAGCCGGACAAGGGTTCCGGCCGTATGGGGAGAACGGGATGAAAGCAAAAGTGGCGGGCCGGTTCGCGGCGCTCGCGCTGTGCGTGGGCGCATCGGCGGCAGCAGCGAAGGATACGCAGCTCAATGTCTACAACTGGTCGGACTACATTGCGAAGGACACGATCCCGAACTTCGAGAAACAGACCGGTGTCAAGGTCCGCTACGACAACTACGACAGCGACGACACGCTGCAGGCGAAGCTGCTGACGGGCAGCTCGGGCTACGACATCGTCGTGCCGACCAGCAACTACGCCGGCAAGCAGATCGCGGCCGGCATCTTCGCGCCGCTCGACAAGTCGAAGCTGCCGAACCTCAAGTATCTCGACCCGCAACTGATGGCGCTCGTCGCCGGCGCGGATCCGGGCAACAAGTTCGCGGTGCCCTGGGCGTACGGCACGACGGGTCTCGCATACAACGTGACCAAGGCGCAGCAGGTCCTCGGCAAGGTGCCGCTCGACAACTGGGACATCCTGTTCAAGCCGGAAAACATCTCGAAGCTGAAGACCTGCGGCGTATCGGTGCTCGACGCGCCGGACCAGATGTTTGCGGCAGCGCTCCACTACATCGGCAAGGATCCGATGAGCACGAACCCGGCCGACTACCAGGCCGCGATGCAGGTGCTGAAGAAGATCCGCCCGTACATCACGCAGTTCAACTCGTCGGGCTACATCAACGACCTGGTCGGCGGCGACATCTGCTTCGCGTTCGGCTGGTCGGGCGACGTCGTGATCGCGAAGCATCGCGCGATGGAAGCGAAGAAGCCGTACAAGGTCGAGTACTACATCCCGAAGGGCGGCGCGCCGGTGTGGTTCGACGTGATGGCGATCCCGAAGGACGCGAAGGACAAGGATGCCGCGCTGCAGTGGATCAACTACATCGAGGATCCGAAGGTGCACGCGGCGATCACGAACGCGGTGTACTACCCGAGCGCGAACGCCGAAGCCCGCAAGTACGTGAAGCCTGACGTTGCGAACGACCCGGCCGTCTACCCGCCGGCCGACGTCGTGAAGACGCTGTTCCTGCTCAAGCCGCTGCCGCCCGAGATCCAGCGTCTGCAGACGCGTCTGTGGACCGAGCTGAAGTCGGGCCGCTGACGCGAACCGCAGTCGCGCAAGCAGTCATGAAGCCCCTGGCAACCCCGGGGGCTTTGTTCGTCAAACGCAGGAGAGAAGCAGCACATCATGAATAGCCAGTCGAGTGCGCCGGTTGCGAGCGCGCCGTCCTTCGTTCCTTCGTCCGGCGCCGATCCGCGCGCCGAGAACTTTGTCCAGATCATCGACGTCGTCAAGAAATTCGGCGAGACCGAAGCGGTGCGCAGCGTCAACCTGACGGTGCGCAAAGGCGAGCTGTTCGCGCTGCTCGGCAGCTCGGGCTGCGGCAAGTCGACGCTGTTGCGGATGCTCGCGGGCCTCGAGACCGTCACGTCGGGCAAGATCCTGATCGACGGCGAGGATCTCGCGCAGATGCCGCCGTACAAGCGGCCCGTGAACATGATGTTCCAGTCGTACGCGCTGTTCCCGCACATGACGGTCGAATCGAACGTCGCGTTCGGCCTGAAGCAGGAAGGCGTACCGAAGGCCGAGCTGAAGGAGCGCGTGCATACCGCGCTCGAGCTCGTGCAGATGGGCAAGTTCGCGAAGCGCAAGCCGCACCAGCTGTCGGGCGGCCAGCAGCAGCGCGTCGCGCTCGCGCGTTCGCTCGTGAAGCGCCCGAAGCTGTTGCTGCTCGACGAGCCGATGTCGGCGCTCGACAAGCAGATCCGCCAGCGCACGCAGATCGAGCTCGTCAACATCCTGAACAAGGTCGGCGTCACCTGCATCATGGTCACGCACGACCAGGAAGAAGCGATGACGATGGCGAACCGGCTCGCGGTGATGAGCGAAGGGCAGATCGTCCAGATCGGCTCGCCGAGCGAAGTCTACGAGTATCCGAACACCCGTTTCTCGGCCGAGTTCATCGGCTCGACCAACCTGTTCGACGGCATCACCGTCGAGGACGAGCCCGACCACGTGTTCATCGAGTCGCCGGGCCTGCCGTGCCGGCTGTACGTGAACCACGGCATCACCGGCCCGCTCGGCATGCCGGTCACGGTGTCGGTGCGTCCCGAGCGCATCGCGCTCACGCGCAAGCCGCCCGAAGGCGCGTTCAACTGGGCGCGCGGCCGGATCTCGAACGTCGCGTACATGGGCGGGTATTCGCTGTATCACGTGAAGCTCGACGGCGGCAAGACGGTGATCGCGAACGTGTCGAGCCTCGCGATCTCGGAGCTCGAGACGCCGGCGCTCGGCGACGAGATCTACGTGCGCTGGAGCGCATCGGCGGGCGTGGTGCTGACCTCATGATCGCGCTCAAGTCCCTGCTCAACTGGCCTGTGAAGCGTTTCAACCTGACCGGCCGCAGCGCGGTCGTAGCGGGCCCGTTCACATGGCTCGTGCTGTTCTTCCTCGTGCCGTTCGTGCTGGTCGTCAAGATCAGCTTCGCGGAGCTGCAGCTCGGCATCCCGCCGTACTCGGAACTCACGACGTACACCGACGGCGTCGTGCACATCGCGCTGAACCTGTCGCACTACGCGTTCCTGCTGACCGACAGCCTGTACTTCGCGACCTACGTGAACTCGGTGCTGGTCGCCGCGATCACGACGCTGCTGTGCCTGCTGATCGGCTATCCGATGGCGTACTACATCGCGCGCTCGAACCCGGCGACCCGCAACCTGCTGATGATGGGCGTGATGCTGCCGTTCTGGACGTCGTTCCTGATCCGCGTGTATGCGTGGATCGGCATCCTGAAGAACAACGGTCTCCTGAACAACTTCCTGATGGGGATCGGCCTGATCCATACGCCGATCGAGCTGTACCGCACGAACTATGCGGTCTACATCGGGATGGTGTATTCGTACCTGCCGTTCCTCGTGATGCCGCTCTATGCGCACCTCGTGAAGATGGACCTGCGCCTGCTCGAAGCCGCTTACGACCTCGGAGCCAAGCCGTGGAAGGCGTTCGTGCAGATCACGCTGCCGCTGTCGAAGAACGGGATCATCGCGGGCTGCCTGCTGGTGTTCATCCCGGCGGTCGGCGAATACGTGATTCCGGAGCTGCTCGGCGGCGCGAACACGCTGATGATAGGCCGCGTGATGTGGAACGAGTTCTTCAATAACGCGGACTGGCCGATGGCGTCGGCAGTCACGTGCGCGATGGTGCTGCTGCTGCTCGTGCCGATGGCGATGTTCCAGCGTTTCCAGGCCAAGGAGCAGGAGGGCCGCGGTCAATGAAACCGAATCGTTTCCTGCAGTTCGCGGTGCTGTTTGCCGGTTTCGCGTTCCTGTACATCCCGATCGTCAGCCTGATCGTCTATTCGTTCAACGAGTCGAAGCTCGTCACGGTGTGGTCCGGCTTCTCGTTCCGCTGGTACTCGGCGCTCGTCGACGACGACGAACTGCTGACGGCCGCGTGGCTGTCGCTGAAGATCGGCCTGATGACGGCCACCGCGTCGGTGGTGATCGGCACATGGGCGGGCTTCGTGCTCGCGCGGATGGGCCGCTTTCGAGGCTTCGCGCTGTTCAGCGGGATGATCAACGCGCCGCTCGTGATTCCGGAGGTGATCCAGGGGATCTCGCTGCTGCTGCTGTTCATCGAGCTTGGCAAGTGGATCGGCTGGCCGGCCGAGCGCGGCATCTTCACGATCTGGCTCGGCCACGTGATGCTGTGCATCTCGTACGTCGCGATCATCGTGCAGTCGCGCGTGCGCGAGCTGAACCCGTCGCTCGAGGAAGCCGCGCTCGATCTGGGTGCAACGCCGCTCAAGGTGTTCTTCATGATCACGCTGCCGCTGATCTCGCAGGCGCTGATCGCCGGCTGGCTGCTGTCGTTCACGCTGTCGATCGACGACCTCGTGCTGTCCGCGTTCCTGTCGGGCCCCGGCTCGACGACGCTGCCGCTCGTGGTGTTCTCGCGCGTGCGGCTCGGCCTGAATCCGGAGATGAACGCGCTGGCGACGCTGCTGATCGTCGCGGTGACGGCCGGCGTCGTGCTCGCGAACTTCGTGATGCTGCGCCAGGAGCGCAAGCGGATGGCGTTCGCGACCTGACGCACGCGCTGTTGCCGCAATAAAAAACGCCCGGTGCCGACGACGAGTCGGACCGGGCGTTTTCCATGGGCGGGCGTTTTGTCCGGGCGCCGCCGTGCGGCGTGTGCTCAGTACGCGAAGCGCTTGCCGGGCGTCGTCCAGACCGCCGTGGCTGCCGTGCAGGCCTGCAGCGTCAGCGCGCTACCGGCCGGCGCGAGGCAGCGGCCCGTCGGCTGCGACACGAGCTGCGCGGTGCCCGGCCGCGCGCCGGCCTTCACTTGCCATTGCTGGTCCGCTTCGCCGGCGACGCAGGTATGCAGCAGCGCGCCGTTGGTTGCGCCAGGCGCCTGCGCGGTGAGGCAGTAGCTGTACTTGGTCTGCAGCGTGCCGTCGGTCGCGACGACCCACAGTTGCGGATTGAAGTGCGTGCCGCCCGACGTATGCACCGACGCGAGCGTCGGGCAGGTGCCGAGTGCCGCGGAGCTGCCGTCGGCGAGTCCGCCGGACGCCGTCAGGCACGCGCCGTTCGTCTTCACGAGGCCGGCCGCCGACTGTTGCGGGCCGCCGATCAGCGTCGCGACGCCGTTCGACGCGGAGGCATTCGCATAGCTCGCAGGACAGGATTTGTTGACCGTCACCGATGGCGCCGGCACGGTCACCTCATTGCCGATCGCGTCGTACGCGCGAATGCTGAACTGCGCGTCCGTGTACGCAACCGACGCGCAGCTCGTGCGGCTCGAATTCCAGTCGAAGTACTCGACCCACTGGCTGATCGACGAAACCGGCACCTGCGTCTGCGTCGTGCCGACGTAGATGCTGCCGATGTCGAAGCTGTCGCCGGTCGTGCCGTTCGTCACGTCGGTCACGTTGCTCTTGAACCAGCCGGGCCCCTGGGTCGTGTCCGGCGTGATGCGGAACCGGTACGTGTGGCCAGCCTGCCAGTCATAGCGATAGCGGCACTGCGCGCCCGCGCTGCCGTCGGTGGCCGAGCCGCTGACCGTGCAATGGCTGCCCGCGCCGATGCCGGCGCTCGCGGGCGTGCCGGGTTTCGCGGCGGTTGCGCCCCACAGGCTGAACAGGAACTGCTTGCCGACGCCTTCGCTTGCCGACACCAGTTCGGTCGACTGCAGGCCCGTGTAGCCATGCAGCGAGTTGACCTGGTTCGACCAGAACACGTTCGAGTTCGGGCCGGGGTCCGTCTGTGGCGTGATGAACAGGTCGAGCGTGCCGACGCTGCGCACCGTCGACGGGAACCACGTGTTGCTGTAAAGCCCCGGCGTCGAACCGAGGAAGCCGGACAGCGTCGGCGCGGTGGCGGCGGAGAGCGTCGCGAGGCCGGCCGCCGGATTCGCGGTGATGCTGAAACTGCGCGCACCCGACGGCGGCAGCGATGCGACGGGCGGCACGTCGAGCGTGAAGCTGAACGTGCACGCGCCGCCGGCCGGCACTGTCGCGCCGGATAGCGCAAGCTGCGCCGTGCCGTCGGTGGCGAGCGCGCCGCCGCATGCGCTCGTGAAGCCGTTCGCGGTGAAGCCGGCAGGCATGCCGACGTAGAGCCCGGCGGCAGCGGGTGCGGTGCCCGTGTTGGTAAGCGTGAGTGTCGCCTTGTCGGTCCCGCCGACAGACGGCGAGAGACTGGCGAGGGTCAGCGCCGCGGTGTAGGCGGGCGCGGCGACAGACGCGAGCGGGGCGAGCATCAGCGCGGCGAACGCCGCGCGGCCGACGGGGGAAACGAGCATGGCCGGACTCCTTACTAATTGTTGGTTTTCGACGCGCCGGGTACTGGCGCGCGGCGGCGAGTCTAGCATGCCGATCCGGGCAATTTCGCGACAGCCGATTTGCATCGCGAGTGCATCGCAGGCGCGGGACGCGGGGCAGACGCCCGCGCCCGCACCAGCCGCACCCGCACCCGCACCCGCACCCGCACCCGCATTACGCGCCGAACGCCGCCTTCGCGAGCAGCCCGAGCGCGACGCACACGAGCGCCGATGCGAAACCGACCTGCACGTGGCGCGCAGACAGATGGCGCGACACGCCGCGGCCGGCCGCCATCCCGAGCGCGGTGGTTGCGGTGAACCACAGCGTCACGTCGAGCGGCGCGTGCGTGCCGGCGACGAGCGTCGCGAACACGCCGCCGGTACCGACGAGCGCGATCACCATCAGCGACGTCGCGACGATCCCGTGCATCGACACGTCGGTGAACTTGCGCAGCATCGGCACGATCACGAAACCGCCGCCGACGCCGAGCAGCCCTGTCATCAGGCCGGTGACCGCGCCGGTCGACGCGAGCGCGAGCCCGGCCGGCCACGACCAGACGATCCGGCCGGTGTCGGGGTTCACGCGGCCGACGCACAGCGGCGACCCGGCGGGCGAGCCGTGCGCCGAGCCGAGTGCTTGCCAAAGCAGCCGGCCCGCGACGACGAGCATCGTCAGCGCGAACAGCGTCAGCAGCACGCGCTGCGGCAGCACGTGTGCGAGCCGCACGCCGAGCGTCGTGAGCGGCACGCCGGCCGCCGCCATCAACAGCGCCGCGCGATAGCGCACGAGCCCGCGGCGGAAGCCCTCGAGCGCGCCGAGCAGCGCGCTGCCCGCGACCGCGACGAGCGCGACGGGCGTTGCCTGCTGCATCGGCCAGCCCATCCCGACGACGAGCGCCGGGACCGCGAGGATCCCGCCGCCCGCGCCCGTCAATCCGAGCACCGCGCCGACGATGCCGCCCAGCACGAGAGAAATCAGCATGTTGTCATCCGTTCGTTCATCCGCTTGTTCGTCCGTTTGCGAGGGCGGCGGTCAGCCGGTGATCTCGGGCTTCGCGAGCCATTCGCGGCCCTTGAGCATCGCCTTCCAGTACAGCGGCGGCAGCACCCGTTCCTTCAGCAGCCACGCGAGCCGCGACGGCCGTTTGCCGTCGATCAGCCACGCGGGGAACGACGGCGCGACCTTGCCGCCGTACAGGAACTCGGCGAGCACGATCCGGCCGCGCTCGACCGTCAGCGGGCACGAGCCGTAGCCGTCGTAGGTGGCGGCGCCCTGCGCGCGGCCGAGCGCCGCGAGCACGTTGTGCGCGACGACGGGCGCCTGCTTGCGCGCGGCGGCGGCGGTTTTCGCGTTGGTCGTGTTGGTCGCGTCGCCAAGCGCGAAGATATCGGCATGGCGCTTGTGCCGGAGCGTCGCCGGATCGACGTCGATCCAGCCGGCCGCGTCGGCGAGCGGGCTCGCGCGCACGAAGTCGGGCGCGCGTTGCGGCGGCACGACGTGGATCATGTCGAAATCGCGCACAACGGTTTCCGCGCTGCCGTCGGGCAGCGTGCGCCGGAACGTCGCGCGGCGCGCGGGGCCGTCGATCGCGACGAGGTTGTGGCCGAACGACAGCCCGATGTCGTAGCGCTTCACGTATTCCATCAGCGCGGGCACGTAGTCGGCGACGCCGAACAGCGCGGCGCCCGCGTTGAGAAACTCGACGTCGGCCGCGCCAAGCCGGCCCATGCGCTGCCAGTGGTCGCACGACAGGTACATCGCCTTCTGCGGTGCGCCCGCGCACTTGATCGGCATCGGCGGCTGCGTGAACAGCGCGCGGCCGCCGGGGAAGTCGCGCACGAGCTGCCACGTGTACGGTGCGAGGTCGTAGCGGTAGTTCGACGTGACGCCGTTGCGGCCGAGCGTCTCGGGGAGCCCGTCGATCGCGTGCCAGTCGAGCTTGAGCCCCGGGCAGACGACGAGCTGTCGGTAGCCGATGCGCCGGCAGCCGTCGAGCACGACCGCGTGCGCGTCCGGCTCGAACCCGGCGACCGCAGCCCGGATCCAGTGCACGCCGCGCGGCAGCACGGCGCCCATCTGCCGCGCGGTCGTTTCGGGTTGGAACACGCCCGCGCCGACCATCGTCCAGCCCGGCTGGTAGTAATGGACGTCGGCCGGGTCGATCACCGCGATGTCGAGCGACCGGTCGCGCGCGAGCAGGCTCGACGCGACCGCGAGGCCGGCGGCGCCCGCGCCGACGATCACGATGTCGTGCCGCGCTTCGATCGTCGGCGCCGGCTGTCCGCCACGCTGCGCGATGCGTTGCGCGAGTGCATTCAGGTCATAGCCGGCGGCGCCGGCGGTTGCGACGATGTCGTTCAGCGGAAGCACGCCGGCCTGCGACAGCGCCCACAGCGACGCGGAACGGGTGCCGGTGCGGCAGTACGCGAGCGCGGGGCCGTCGAGCGACGCGACGAGGGCGCCGAACTGCACGGCCTGGTCGTCGGTGACCTTGCCGGAATCGACCGGCAGGTAATGGACTGCGAGGCCGAGCGGCGCGGCCGCCGCGCGGATCTCGGCCACGGTCGGTTGGTCGGGGCCTTCGCCGTCCGGGCGGTTGCAGACGATCGCGCGGATGCCCGCGTCGCGTAGCGCGGGCAGGTCGGCCGCCGTGATCTGGGGCGAGACCGACAGCGTGCCGGTCAGCATGCGGATGTTCATGTGGGGGATTCTCCAGTGGGGGTGGGGCCGTGCGCTCAGATCGCGTCGAGCGGGATCTTCAGGTAGCGCACGCCGTTGTCTTCGGGTTCGGGCAGGCGGCCGGCGCGCATGTTGACCTGCACCGACGGCAGCATCAGCACCGGCATGTCGAGCGTCGCGTCGCGGGCCGTGCGCATCGCGACGAAGTCGTCCTCGGTCACGCCGTCGCGCACGTGCACGTTCGCGCGCCGCTGGTCGGCGACGGTGCTCACGTATTGCAGGTCGCGCCCGCCCGGCTGGTAGTCGTGGCACATGTAGAGGCGCGTGTCGGGCGGCAGGCCGAGCACGCGCGCGATCGACCGGTACAGCGCGCGTGCATCGCCACCGGGAAAGTCGCAGCGCGCGGTGCCGTAGTCGGGCATGAACAGCGTGTCGCCGACGAAGGCCGCGCGTTCGCCGCTGTCGTCGACGCCGCCGTCGACCAAGTAGGTCATGCAGGCGGGCGTATGGCCTGGCGTATGCAACGCACGGATCGACAGCGCGCCGAGCGCGAGCACGTCGCCGTCGTCGAGCAGCCGGTCGAACTGGCTGCCGTCAGGCGTGAAGCCGGGACCTGCGTTGAACAGCCGGCCGAACACGTGCTGCACGCGCTGCACCTGCGTGCCGATCGCGATCTGGCCGCCGACGTGCGCCTTCAGGTACGGCGCCGCCGACAGGTGATCGGCGTGCACGTGCGTCTCCAGCAGCCAGCGCACCGTCGCGCCGAGTTCGGCCACGCGCGCGATCAGCCGGTCGGCGCTCGCCGTATGCGTGCGGCCCGACTTCGGGTCGTAGTCGAGCACGCTGTCGATCAGCGCGCATTCGCGGCTCGCCGTATCGAGCAGGAGGTAACTGATGGTGCTGGTCGCCCGGTCGAAGAAACCTTCGACCGACATCACGGACGCGTTGCTCACGGAAAACTCCTCGATCTGGTTCTGCAATTTTTGCGATTGGCTCCCTGTTGTACAAAAAACGTGCCAGCTCGCGTCGATGCGCGCGTGAAGACGCCAGCGCGTTGATTCATCTCGTCTTTCCGGCGGCGGATGCGCATCGTGCGGGGGCATGCGCGGGCCGGCGCCGGCCATGTCACTGCCATAACTGGCAGTGCTGGCAGTGCTGGCAGTGACATGGCAGAATCGGCGGTCACCGTGACAGCCACTCTCCGGACCCCGCCTCATGAGCCAGCACGACTTCATTCCGATCGTCCCCGAAGCGTCGCGCGACGCCGCGCCCGACGTGAGCGCGCTCGTCGCGTATCTCGAGCAGGACCCGCAGCCGATGATCGTCGTCGATCCCGACTACCGGATCCTCGCGGCGAACGGCGCGTACCGGCGCCAGTTCGGCGTCGCCGGCGTCGAGCACGTGGGGCGGCACTGCTATCGGGTGTCGCATCACTACGACGTGCCGTGCGACCAGGCCGGCGAACATTGCCCGATGAAGCAGGCGCTGGAGTCGCGCAGCCTGAACCGCGTGCTGCACATCCATCACACGCCGCGCGGCCCCGAGCACGTCGACGTCGAGCTGCGCCCGATCTTCGACGCGGCGGGCCGCGTGATCGCCTACGTCGAGCGCCTGACGACGGTGCGCAGCGCGTCCGCGCAGCCGAGTGCGGACGGGCTCGTCGGCGGCTCGGACGCGTTCAACGCGGCGCTCGGCGCGCTGCAGCGCGTCGCGCCGTCGATGCTGCCGGTGCTGCTGCTCGGCGAATCGGGCACCGGCAAGGAGCTGTTCGCGCGCGCGCTGCACGAGGCGAGCGCGCGCGCGATGGGGCCGTTCGTCGTCGTCGATTGTTCGGGGATCGCCGAGACGCTGTTCGAGAGCGAGCTGTTCGGTTACGAGAAGGGGGCGTTCACCGGTGCGGCGGCGCGCAAGCCGGGGCTCGTCGAGACCGCGCAGGGCGGCACGCTGTTTCTCGACGAGATCGGCGACGTGCCGCTGCCGATGCAGGTGAAGCTGCTGCGGCTGATCGAATCGGGCACGTTCCGGCGCGTCGGCGGCGTCGAGGCGCTGCGCGCGGATTTCCGGCTCGTCGCGGCGACCCACAAGCCGCTGCGCGAGATGATCGACGACGGACGCTTTCGGCAGGATCTCTACTACCGGATCAGCGCATTTCCGATCCATCTGCCGGCGCTGCGCGAGCGGCACGGCGACATCGCGCTGCTCGCCGCGTCGATCCTGCGGCGGATCGCGAACGCGCGCGCCGGTACGCGCGACACGTCGTTCACGCTGACCGACGCGGCGCGGGCGTGCCTCGACGCTTATGCGTGGCCGGGCAACATACGCGAGCTGCGCAACGTGCTCGAGCGCGCGTGCCTGTTCGCGGACGACGGCGCGATCCGCGTCGAGCATCTGCCCGACGAGGTCGCGCACGCACGCGACCCGGCGCGGCAGCCGGATGCGGCCGGAGCGCTGTCCGACGACGCGCTCGCGCGCATCGCGCGCACGTTCCGCGGCACCCGGCGCGCGCTCGCCGAGCACGTCGGGATCAGCGAGCGCACGTTGTATCGGCGGCTGCACGCGCTCGGGATCGCGACGCGGGACGCGTGACGGTAGCTGCTGAACGGGGGGGCGAGGCCGGACAGCGCCGCCGCGCGGGTCTTTGCACCGTGCGACGGCTTGCCGTGAATTCACACTTCGCGACAATTAATCAACATTCAACAACTATTTATTATCGTTTTACGATGATTGCGGCGTACAATCGACCGCGTTGCCCAACCCTCGAGGACCTCGCATGCAATCCGACCGCATCGCCCGCTACAGCCAGCACATGGCTACCGTCACACTGGGATTCATCGCCTTCATGTTGCTGCTCAACGCGGCGTGCTGGGTGTTTCCGTCGCTGAACGAAATCGAATCCGGCGCGGGTTTCGGGTTCAGCACGACCAACTCGCTGATTACCGGGCTGCATGTCGACATCACCGCGTTCCCCTGGTGGCAGACGGCTGGCTGTATCGTGCTGTCGAGCGTGCCGCTCGCCGCGCTTGCGAGCGGGCTGAGCCACCTGCGCCGGCTGTTCCGGGCTTACGCGAGCCGCGACTACTTCTCCGCGACAGCGGCCGGCCATCTCGGGAAGATGGCGCGCGCGCTGGGGCTGTGGGTCGTGCTGAGCGTGCTGTGCGAACCGTTGCTGAGCGTATGGATGACGTTGCTCGAACCGGCCGGCCACCATGTGGTGACCGTCAGTTTCGGCTCGCCGTACGTCGTCGCGCTGTTCACGGCCGCCTGCATCGCGGTGATCGCGCATATCCTGCGGCAGGCGAGCGAGCTCGATGCCGAACACCGGAAGTTCGTGTGAGGCGCGCACGATGACGATCGTGGTCAAGCTCGACGTGATGCTCGCGACCCGCAAGGTCCGCTCGAAGGATCTTGCGGCAGCTGTCGGCATCACCGAACAGAACCTGTCGCTGCTCAAGCAGGGGAAGGTCAAGGGGATTCGCTTCGGGACGCTCGAGGCGATCTGCCGTTATCTCGATTGCCAGCCCGGCGATCTGCTCGCGTTCAGCGACGACGACGTCGCCGACGCGGGCTGATGCGTCGCGGTGACGCGCGGCCCGGGCATGACGGGAAGCGTGACGGTCGGCACGGTCAATGCGCGGCGGCAGCGGGTGGCCGTTGGCGCGCTGGCGTTCGTCGTCGCGGCGTCGCTCCATTGGCTCGGCTGGCTGGCGCTGCGCTCGGTGTCGACGGCCGGGCGTGACGCGGCACTGCCGGCCGTGAAGCCGGCAAGGCGGGCGCTGAACGTCGAACTGATTCCGTTGCCGGCACAGGCGCCGGCGCTGCCGCGACGCGAGCCGGCGACGGTCGCGCCGGTTCGTGGCCGGCCGGATGCCGCCGCAGCCGTTGGTCGCGCTC